>CALADR010000026.1 GCA_937890845.1 uncultured Bacteroidales bacterium
CTTTGACAGAAAAGAAACTGACCCTGAAAAAGTCATTGAGAAATGGCGTCTTTCAGAAATTACCCCTATGGCAACAAACATACAGTTCGTATTTTTTAGAAACGGGGATGACATTCTCGTTAAAATAATGCACAATGAAACAGAAATGCATCTCCCGATTCAGTCAGTAAAAGGAGTCTTTTACCGGTGGGGTGACATAAAGAAATTCTATACAGACTATATTTCTTCCTTGAAGTATCCGTCAGACTGTATTGAATAAGAATATAAAAACCAGTAGGCAGCATCAAAATAAAGAATTTGATGCTGCCTACTGGTTTTAACTTAAGGGGATATTACTCCACAAATGCCAGAATCTCACCTTTAGATACCATATCGCCCTGTTTTGCGCATATGGCAACGATACGTCCGTCAACAGCCGGTATCACCTCCTCCATACCGTAGTATGTCTGTATATAACTGATGGCCTTTCCTGCCTTCACTTCCGTACCGGCAACAGGAGCTGTCGAATCATCATCCACATCAACCTGCCATATAAGCTGCCCTTTGACAGGAGCCTGGACTGGTTTTGCATGAGGATATTTCTCAACTATCTGTTCCACATCATATTTAGGCATTTCCACTACAGGCCTTGTGATTACAATCGGTGCACCTGCTTTTTCTTTTGCTGCCTCAAGATCTTTGTTGAAACGCTCCTTGGCAACTCCGCTCTTGTAGTCACGGTACTGTCTTTCATGCATTGCAAACTCAAAGAGCTCCTCATCGTCCTGACCGGCATCCCAACCTTCCTCCTTCATCATCTGACGGAACTTGTCCAACTCATTCGGGAATGCATCCTGCGGATTTCCAGTGTAAAACTCAAGGCCCTTGCTCTTTGCAAGTTCTACAATCTCAGGAGCAAGTTCTCCTGGAAGTTTTCCCATCTTTCCAAGAATCATGTTCCATGTATCCTTGTCAATAGTTGTCCACCTAGGCTGTCCCTTAAGAATATTCATAAGATTCATCAGGGCAGTATTCTTGACATACTGACTGAAAGGCGTTACCAATGGAGGATAACCCAGACGAGGCCATACATACTCTACTTCCTGGAATAGCATGACCATCAGATTGTCCAGAGAAAGTTCCTGCTTGCCCTGAGCACGCAAAGAAGCGTTTATCGCACCATGAAAACCTTTAAGGTCTGCCATCATAGACCCCATCATACCTCCAGGAAGGCCGCATCCCACAAGAAGAGAACTCATATGAGAGTTGTTAGGGTCAATCCAATATCCGAGGAATTCGTCAATGAATTTCTGGGTCAGGCGTCGTACCTCCATATAGGCATCCATATTTAAATCCTTCACCTTGAATCCGTCAGCCTTCATCATCTCACGGATTGTAATGACATCAGGATGGACCTTGCCCCAGGAAAGAGGCTCTACAGCAACATCCAGATAATCGGCTCCGGCTCTCGCAACCTCAAGCATTGAAGCAGGTGAAAATCCAGGACCAGTATGCCCGTGATACTGTACTTTGATATGAGGGTATTTTGTTTTAATAGACTTTGTAAGCTGCCCGAGGAAAGTAGGACGTCCAATCCCTGCCATATCTTTAAGACATATTTCATCGCAACCGTACCCGACGACCTTATCAACCACACCCATATAATACTCCACTGTATGTATAGGTGAGTTTGTTATAGACAGGGCTACCTGTGAAATCATCCCGCCTTTCTTTGCATATTCCACGGAAAGACGAAGGTTCCTGTGGTCGTTAAGTCCGCAGAAAGACCTTGATATATTGGTTCCCTGCTTGCATTTGACCTTATACATCAGTTCCCTGACATCTGCAGGTACAGGATTCATTCTCAAAGCATTAAGTCCACGCTCAAGCATATGCGTCTGAATGCCGGCCTTATTGAAAGGTGCAGTCCACTCCCTCACTGCTCTGTTAGGGTTTTCTCCAAAAAGAAGATTGACCTGCTCGAATGCTCCTCCATTTGTTTCAACTCTGTCGAAGCAGCCCATATCTATAATAGCCGGGGCCACCTCTTTCAACTGGCTGACAGTCGGTACATATTTGCCCGAAGACTGCCACATATCCCTGTAAACCAGGGAAAACTTAATTTCTCTTGCCATATTGACCATATTTTTATCGATGCAAATATAAGAAGCGGATTAAAATTTTTCAAAAATTAGAAGCAGTTTAAATCGTTGCAAAATGTCAGACATCCATCCTGAATGGCTTTAACCACTTGTAAATCCACGCCAGTACAGGCTCAGGAAATATTACTATCAATGGTTTGAAAAGATGGTTAAGGAATCCCGGCATTGTTCCTTTATTTCTCCTGAATGTAGCCCGCAACGCCTTATCTACAGCTTTTTCAGCCGGAATCATTATCTGCAGATTCCTTGCAAGTTTACGTAAAGACGGTTTTAAGTTGAAAAGAGGAGTATCTACTGCTCCGAAATAAGCATTTGTCACACTTACTCCTGTTCCCCTGCACTCAATACGCAACGCACGGGAAAAGTCTTTTACAAACCTTTTCGTAGATGCATACATTCCAAGACCTGGCCATGGAATCCATGCTGCCAAAGAAGATACATTAAGTATATAACCGCATCCTCGCTCTTTCATTTCCGGTACAAACTCCCGGCACAACATCAGCGGAGTATAATTATGTACCATCATCATAAGAGACAATGCCCGCTTAGAAGTTTCTGCTATTCCCTGATAGTAAAACAAACCGGCATTGTTTATAAGTACTTCCACATTGCATCCGTTTTCACTGGCAAAGGCATGCACCCTCGATGCCGCGTCCTGTACAGACAAATCCTGGATAAATGTAAGAATCTTAAAATCAGGCTTATATGGAATACGCCAATCTTCCAGTGCATTTACTTTTTCTCTTATACCATATACTGCTTCTTCAAGTTTAAGTGCATTAATGTCAACAACAAGCAAGTTATATCCTGCAAGCGCAAGTCTTTCTGCATAAAGGCGGCCCATTCCTGAAGCCGCCCCTGTAATAATTGCAACCGCCGAATAATTTCTGAATATTCTATTTTCTTCTTTCATTTTATGCATTAACCTGTACTCAAAATAATTACGATATACATTTTCACTTTCAACGCAATCGCAAAAAGCTGTAACCGAAACGTTCGCAAGCGGTCTTTTCCAAGTCCTCACGGGCTTCCGGAGCGGCAATTGCAATAAGCGCTTTTGCCCTTTGTGCAAGATTCTTGCCACGGAGAAAAGCTATACCGTATTCTGTAACCACGTACTGGGCCAAAGCCCTTGGAGTTACAACTCCGGCTCCTAGAGTCAGTGTAGGAGTAATCTTGGAATGTCCTTTCCCGGACACAGCAGACATTGCAATGAATGTCTTGCCTCCCTCTGACAATGCGCCGCCATACATAAAATCATGCTGACCTCCCACACCTGAAAACATACGAGTACCTATAGAATCCGCACACACCTACCCCGTAAGATCTATTTCAAGTGCAGAATTGATAGCTACCACCTTAGGATTCTGTCTTATACGAAAAGGATCATTTGTCCAGGCTACATCCTTTACTATGACATCCTGGTTATAATCCATAAAATCATACAGTCTCTTTGAACCTAACGCAAGCGAAGCCACGCATTTGCCAGGCATTACCTTCTTCCGGGAATTATCTATAACCCCGCTTCTGATCAACGGAACCACGCCGTCTGTCATGGCCTCCGTATGAAGTCCCAGATGCCTGTGGTCTGCCAGAGCAGAGAGTACTGCATTTGGAATTCCACCAACACCTATCTGCAGTGTAGCACCGTCAGATATCTGCTCCGCGATATACCGTCCTATCTTCTGCTCCTTGTCATCTGGAACACTTACAGGCAAGACTACCAAAGTCTCGTCTACTTCCACACAGGCATCAACAGAACCGTATCCTTTTTCTCATCCAGGGCACAGCACAACATAAAAGATGCGAATGTCCCCATCATAGAACCCACGGTCGGAACACAGGACGAAGGCGAAATATCCATATTAAGGAAAGCCTTGATAAACCTCGAAGCATTCTCCTTAAGCGGCGTAATACCTGCAATGCTCACAGGCAACTCCTATTCCTTCGCAGATCTGCTCATAACGTCCCGTACCGGCAGAATCCTGACCGCCTGTCATTCCAGTGGTAAGATTGTCAGAAATAATCACTATTATATCAGCATTGCAGTTTACTGCATCAAGAAGACCTGTCATTCCTGAATGGATAAAAGTGGAATCGCCTATCACTGCAACGGACGGATATTGACCGGCATCCAATGCCCCTCTGGCGATAGCTTCATCGCCTAAAAGCAAAATTTTCAAGTTCGGATCCATATTATTGTAGTTAGCTTATTCCAAATTTAATTAAACATTTTAAGCATACAACTAAATATGGTTAAAAAAATCAACTACTTTCCAGCAAAATATTACAAAGCCCAATTATTAACCAATTCTTCAGTTATAATCGTCAAAAATGCGAATTTTGAATTTTTCAATTTTATTTTGCGCGGAAACTTTTTATCGCTACTTTTGCATATATGCATTATAATATACTGTCAGGACAGAAGCACATTATGCAACAAATATGAACAATTCAAAAAACAACAATACAGATTTTTTCAAGTCCATTCTAAAAAAACATGGTCTCAAGGCTACTCCTCAGAGAATGGCCGTGCACAATGCGATGATGAGTCTGGGACATGCTTCTGCAGACATGGTTACCGAGCACATAAAAAAAGAAGACGTTGCAAAAGTTACAGTTGCATCCGTTTATAATATTCTTTCAAACCTCGCTCTGTTAGGCATATATAACCACAGAATGAGTTCCAACAACAAAATGTATTTCGATGTAAATACATTCAAGCACATGCATCTGTACGACTGTGAAAACCATATATATAAAGATGTTCTGGATGACGAACTTATCGAAATAGTGGAAAGACATCTGAGCAAGAAAAGATTCAGAGGATACAAAATAGAACACATTGACATCCAGCTTATTGGCAGACCGTCAAGAAAACGGACTGCAATTACAGCTGCAAGATAAACTACAGCCTGCCATCAGCATGAACGTTCTCTGGTTATCATCCGCAAACATTCTTTTCAACGAAAAAGGTGACAGGACATATAACGGCAAAGGCTGGATAGGCTCTCTGGCAGATGCCGTTCAGGAATTTGCTCCCCAGACAGAACTGAGCGTGGCATTCATAAGTTCCGGAAAGGATAAAGTCACAGAAAGAGACGGCATCACATATTACAGCATCAAGAGCAGGAAACCTGAGGGCATAAAAAAGTTAATGTATAACTGGACAGGATATCCATCCGAATCTTACGATGACAGGATTCTAGAAATCGCAAATATGGCAAAACCGGATGTGATACATGTCTTCGGAGCTGAGTCAAAACTATCATCCTGGCTTCTGCATGCAGAAGCCATTCCGACCACTCTGCACATACAAGGCATACTGACAGAATGTATTGAACATTTTTTTTCGGAAGACATAAAACCTTCAGACTTCCTGTCCTGCAACTCTTTTTTCAATGAAGCAGTACTTAGGAACGGCTATCTCCATCTGTATAATGACTTCAAGACAAGGGCAGCAAAAGAACGTAAATATCTTTCTTCTGTCAAATTTGCGATGGGACGGACGGACTGGGACAGAAATGTATTGAAAAAACTCTCTTCTGCATCCTACTCACATGTGGACGAAGTCCTGAGGCCCGTTTTCTATAAAAATGCCGGAATATGGAAGCCGGACTCCAATAGACACAAGAAAAAACTTTTATCCACAATTTCTGAAATGCCATATAAAGGTATTGACACTATTCTCAAAACAGCCGTTATTCTGAAGAAAAAAGGCATAGAAATAGAATGGAATGTCGCTGGAGTCAGGGAAGATTCGGCCCTTGTACGAATATTCGAAAAGAAGTTCAACATAAGCGGAAAGGAAAATGGTGTCAGATTCATAGGAGTGCAAAATGAAGAACAGCTCGTCAGGCTAATGGAATCATCTGACATATACATACATCCCTCTCACATAGAAAACTCACCAAACAGCCTGTGCGAGGCTCAAATGACAGGCATTCCGACTATAGCCGCCGCATCAGGAGGTACTGCTACTATTGCAGACTACGGAAAAGCAAGCATCCTGTATAATGACGGAGACTGCTTTTCTCTCTCTGAAATCATCTGCAATCTGGCAGAAGACTGCAACATGGCAGAAAAGACAGGAATAGCCGGACAAAAGACAGCGGCAAGAAGGCACGACCGTAAACAAATCGTAACAGACCTTCTTACCGCCTATAACACAGCTCGCAAAAGCCTTTAGTCCAGAATCTGGGCTGTGTGGTTTTTGGTGTCAACTTTATCAATTACTTTCTCAAGAATCCCCTCCTCAGAAAATACGAATGTCTTTCTTAATGTTCCCACACTGACTTTGCCGCACATCTTCTTCTCTCCCCAGGCTCCGAAATCCTGCAGCATCTTTGTAGATTTATCAGAAAGAAGTGTAAACGGAAGTGCAAACTTCTCGATGAACTTCCTGTGCGAAGCATCACTATCCTTGCTCACTCCAATGACAGTATATCCCCGAGCCTGCAAGTCTTCGTAGTTATCCCTGAGATTACATGCTTCAGCCGTGCATCCCGGAGTGTTGTCTTTCGGATAAAAATAAACAATCGTCTTTTTCCCAATAAGGTCTGCTGACCTTACTGTCCTGCCATCCTGGTCAATAACCTCGAACTCCGGCATTTTATCTCCAATTTTAAGCATATTTCCAATCATTTAGTAAATTTTAACTTGTATATGCAATATAACAACAGTTTTTCATTATTCAAAACTCAGACTAAAACAATAGCAATCCTAAGACTAATTAAATATTTTCATTTACGTTCGATTAAAAATAAAAAACGAAAATAATTTCATATAAAATGAAAAAACTATATCTTTGCAATACCAAAATGAAAACAAAATAAAATTACCGCGAATATTATGAGTGATGTTGAAATGGCACTAAAAAAAGCCTCCGACACTAAAGCCCTGGAAATAGGTGTAGGAGCAATGAAGAAAACTGCGGAAATGTTCAGCAATCTCTTCCCTGAAGCAAAAGCTACTGTTGTAGCAGACAGAAACACATATAAAGCTGCAGGCGAGTATGTTGAAAAGATACTGAAAGACAATGGAATACCTATGACAGAGTCTTTCATATTCGAAGACACTGAATTATACGCCGAATGGAGTTATCTTGAGCAGGTAGAAAAACATCTGAGAGACACTGGTGCTACGGCTGTAGCTGTAGGTTCAGGAGTTATAAATGACTTGTGCAAGCTCGCTTCCCACCATATAGGGAAAAAATATATGGTAGTAGGAACAGCGGCATCAATGGATGGATATACTGCCTATGGGGCATCTATAACATTTGAAGGTAACAAACAGACATTTGACTGTCCTGCTCCTGCGGGTATGATTCTGGATCCGCAAGTGGCAGCCATGGCTCCTAAGGAGCTTGTAGCTTCAGGCTATTCTGACCTTATTGCAAAAATTCCGGCAGGTGCAGACTGGATGATTGCAGATACAATAGACTCTGAAAAAATCGACAGTTTTGCATTCCACCTCGTCCAGGACGGACTAAGAGATGCTCTTGCAGATCCTGATTCAGCTCTAAAGGGAGATGTAGAAGCCACTCAAAAACTTGCAGACGGACTTATAATGAGCGGATTCGCCATGCAGGCCATCCTTTCAAGCAGACCGGCATCAGGTACTGAACACCAGTTCAGCCATTTCTGGGATATGGAGAACCTTTGCTATGAAGGAAAGCATGTATCTCACGGATTCAAGGTTGCCATTGGCACACTCGTATCTACAGCCTGCCTTGAATATCTCCTCAAATTCGATATGGAACACCTTGATATCGATGCCTGCGTAAGCGCATGGCCGACATGGGAGCAGATGGGAAAGAATATACGTACTTTATTTGACGGAAGACCTGCCCACATGGAAAGGGCTTTAGTCGAAAGCATGGGGAAATATATTGATGCAGAAGGTCTGAGAGTACAGTTAGAAAAAATAGTCTCAGCATGGCCTGAACTAAGACAAAGAATAGCAGAGCAGATTATTCCTTATGCAAAAGTGGAAGATTCACTCAGAAGAATAGGGGCTCCTTACAAACCGGAAATGATAGGTGTTACCAGAGAAAGGCTCAGAGACACCTTCCGCTTCATACCGTTTATGAGAAACAGATTTACAAATATAGATCTCATCTACCGTTGCGGACTGATGGAAAAGGTAGAAGAAAACCTCTTCGGCAAAGGAGGTTATTGGGAAGTATGACAATATACCTGAACTGAAAACATTTAATAGGGCAATCTCCGTCTTTTGAAAGACTCTGATTGCCCTATTATGTCATAAATAAAAATCCTGTACCTATTTTTTGTCCCCATAAGCGAGATCACCTGCATCTCCAAGCCCCGGAACAATATATGAATGACTTGTAAGTTCTTCATCCATTGCCGCAAGCCACAACGTCACCTTATCGGATGGAAGATGTTTCTGCAGATATTCTACAGCATATACGCTTGATACAGGACATACAAGATGAGTATGAGACGGCTCCCCGTCTTCACGCAGTTTATTGTAAGCCAACTCCAGTGAAGCTCCGGTAGCCAGCATGGTATCAGCCAGAATCAAAACCTTTCCTGTCAAATCAGGAGATGTCATATATTCTATATTGATATGAAAATCGTCCCCTTTATCGTATTTCCTATAAGCTGCGACAAAAGCATTCTGCGCATCATCGAAAAATTTCAGTATTCCGTTATGAAGAGGCAGACCTGCCCGAAGAATAGTAGCCACTACAATATTGTCATCGTAAGTAGGCACATTGGCAATTCCAAGAGGTGTCTCGACATCCTTTATCGAATAATTGAGGGTCTTGCTGATTTCGTAAGCAAAAATCTCTCCTACTCTTTCCAGATTTGAGCGGAAACGCATACTGTCTTTCTGCCCCTGCCGATCCCTCATCTGTGCCACAAATTTGTTCAGAATAGAATTCTCTTTACCCAGATTAATGATTTCCATAATTTTCAGAGTTGTGATTTTCACTTCAAATATAAGATATTTCAGACAATTCTGAAAAGATTTCTAATCAGAGGCCACGTACATGCACCCATATCTCTCACTTTCCTGAAACAGAAACAGCCTCATCCGAAAAACTGTAATAAGAATCATCTGCCACTATAATATGATCCACCAGAGATATATCGAATGTATCTACAGCCCTTTTCAATCTCTCAGTACAGCGGATATCACTGACACCTGGTCTTGGATTGCCAGACGGATGGTTATGGACAAGGATTATTCCGCTAGCCATGATATCAAGGGATTTCCTCACTATATGTTTTATATCTATGACTGTGCTGTCAAGTCCTCCGGAGCTCACTTTTTCACGACCTATAACATAATTCGCCCTGTTCAGGAAAACTACCCAGCACTCCTCATGCCTCAATCCCCTAAGCAAAGGAAGCATCATTATGAATATCATTTCAGGCCTGGTAACAGAAACTCTGTCATATCCTGCACTCTCCTGCTCGCGCCTTCTGCCAAGCTCAAAGGCCGCAGAAACAGCAGCAGCCTTGTCCGGTCCCACACCGCAAGTCTTGCACAATTCCCTCTGGTCCATAGCGGCAAGTGAGAGAAGGCTGTCTCCAGCTGATTTCAAAAGCATTCTCGCAGTATCTACAACATTGAATTTTCCTGTACCTGTACGTAACAGTACTGCAAGCAATTCCGCATTACTTAAAGCCGAAGGACCCTTTTCCGACAATTTTTCCCTAGGTCTGTCATCACGCCCCAAATCCTTTATCTTCATACCTCAATATCCTCAACACAAAGAATTTATATCATTAGCTTAAATGAAAAATCAGCTCATACTTGACGGGACAAAGATAAAGACTTAAGATAAAATCCGGTCCTCCACGCAGCTGTGGAGGACCGGATTTTTCTGTTTTTATAAGTTTTTTCTGAATTTATAGAAGCTGTTTAAATTTATGATGACAAAATTTAATCAACTTCTATAAATTTACATAGATTCGTTATGAATTTCCTTCAGGACTTCTTCTGCTTTTTCATATCCGTCCGCTTTTGCATTCCACATAAATGCTATTACTATGGAACCTATGATACCTATAACAACCGATACCATAAATACAGAATTCCAACCGAAATGCTGGGCCAGATAACCGAATCCCAATCCTGACACAGTCGTACTTGCATATCCGAAGATTCCAAGTATTCCATTTGCTGTCGCACAAGCTCTTTTCGTAGCCTGATTTGATGCAGCAATCCCCAACAAAGCCTGAGGACCGTAAATAAAGAAACTTGACAGGCATAGAAAAGCAGCTGCAAGCCAGTTCATAGAAGATGGCACCTGCCAGAACAAAAAGAAAGAAACGGTAGCACCTATAGTACAGAACAGACAAGTCCTGTGCGCACGGCTCTTCATAAACTTATCTGTAAACCAACCGGCCAGCAACATACCGGCTATTCCTCCTATGATTTCAGATGCTGCCACTACTGATCCTGCATGAGAGATTTCCATTCCCTTATACTGAGTAAGAAATGTAGCGCCCCAATCAAGAATAGTAAAACGTACAACATATATACAGAAATTTGATACAGCCAGTATCCATATTATAGGGTTTCCGAAAACAAGTCTGTTTATGAACTTTTTAAATGCAGAACCGGTAAGTTCTTCAACTTCATGGGATTCTGATTTACCCCCCTCCATTTCCTCAAGTTCAGGAAGTCCTACTGAAGAAGGTGTGTCCTTGAGTGTAAATAAAAGGACAAATGCTCCTACGAGTGCAATAGCTGCAGGCACTGCAAAGCATAACTGCCATGCACTATAACCGTAATGATCAAGTATAAATGCACAGATA
>CALADR010000027.1 GCA_937890845.1 uncultured Bacteroidales bacterium
CTTTTGACCACTCTGCCGCACCCCAGTCAGAAAGCTGGCAAAGTCCTGCAGGGTCGTGGTTGCCCAAAAGTCCTAGATAAACCTTTATACCCTTTTTGCGCAGAGGCTGTAGATATACGTCTGTCTCGTCAAGCAAAGCCTGGACATTAGGATTATTATGAAGGTAAACCCTGTCCTCTCCTGAATTATAGTTTATATTGGCTGCAAAAAGTACTACTGCATCAATGAAAGGAGTACCGTCCTCCAGAAGCCACTCAATGGCATTTAGCGGGTTGGAATCGTTTACCTCGAAATAAACGACATTCTTTATGGTTCTCTCGGCACGAGTGCGCATCAAGACATAGTTTACACGACTTTCACTCCTTTTAATGAATGCTCCGCTCCCTTCTGCCACCGAAGCGCGCAGAGGAATCAGGTACCCTGTGCTGAAATCCATAGCAGAACTCTTGACAGACAGCGACATTTCTTCAGATGAAGTCTTTCCTGCCTTAATGGTCAACTTCTTGACAACCGAAAGCTCTTCCTCTGGGAAAAGAGAGTATTCCTGCTGCTGTGCGAAAATAAATTCTTTGAGATAGTCCTTATCAAATATTATCTCAGCCTCGATGTCATAATCAACCGCCTTCTCAATGCTTATGCTGGCTTTCACGACTGTCTCCTGACCGGAAACAACATCAAGGACTTCTCCTTCTGTCAGTTTATTGAAGACTACAGCGACACCTTCACCTGGTACATCTTCACCTGCAGCACTCTGTGAAACATTTATACGTACAGGATCAGCCGAACCTGCTGTGATTTCGATTCGTCCGAGCCTTGCATCCTTGTCATTGTCCAAGGCGTTAATAATGAGAGCATCGCTTTCTTTTTTGGCAGTAATCCACTCTGGTGCAGTCACTGACCAGTCGGCTACGTTTGTCTTTACAGACAGTTTTACAGGCTCATTGTCAGAAGCCTTGAACGAGATGGCAGATGTCGGAGTGACAGAAAGTGTATCCGGATCCGCTTTTTTCTCTTCTTCCTTCTCACAGGCGGAAAATACCGCAAGAGACAGGGAAAATAGAGCAAAATTTTTAATAATGCTTTTAAAGTTCATGATATTAAGTTATAATTATGTGTTATAAAGCGAACCATTTGTTCACAATATATATAGACGATCCGATGAATGTTCCTTACACAAAAAAATAACTTTATTTTAACAAAACTTTTATCCTACTATCCACCTGCTGCCTGGTAACAGCTGTAATACTCTAACTGTCAGATATGAAGAGATAAATGTACATAGGGCCATAACGGGTATCGCCGCTACGGTAGGAAGCGGCAGCTCAGTTTTGAAGACATATACCCAAAGTCCCAGCCAGAATATATGGACAAGATACATCCCGTAACTGGCACCGGACAGGGAAGCGACCGCCTTCGGCGTTTCTTTGCGGCTGATTGTCGAGAATATAAGGAATGCCCCGGCTGTAAGAAGTACGCAGTTGAACGTACAGAATGCCCATCCTATTTCTATAACTGGTGTTTCATGAATGACCTGAGGTACTGCCTGGAGATAGAATGACAGTATCGTGAGAACGGCTCCGGCTGACATTGAAGCAAGCCCTACATACAAACGTTTTGCTGTACTCCAGTTAAGATGGACCCTTATATAATGTGCAAGGACCAAATACCCAAGGTAACCCGAGAAATACCACAAGGCATGGTACTCGTTCCAGAAACACTGCCCCCAGACCTCGCCGAACCAGCGGTTCAGGTACGGAATGCATGTTGAAACAAGAAAAAGAATGATGAAAAACCTTTCCTCCGACGGACTTGCCTTTCTCAGCCACGGGGAGACTACAGGAATGAAAAGATAAAGCCCAATAAGCGGATACATGAACCACAGATGTCCTGCAAGAGATGGAAAATTCAATAATATATGTGAAAGATCTTTCAACGATGCCGGAAAATCAATCTGCCCCCATAAAAGAGGAAGGGTACTGTACAATATCATAAATACAAAAAACGGTGGAAGCACACGTACAAACCTCTTGCGGTAAAACTGCCATGAAGTCTGTTCTTCTTTCATCGGGACAAGCAGAAATGCGGAAACTATCATAAACAACGGTACGGACATTCTGGAGAATCCGTCATAAATCGAGACCCAAAGCCTGTCTGTTTCATTTTCCAGCCATGACTGAGGTCCGGCCATATCGGACGAGCCTATAGCACCATAGAAGTTTTCGCTCGCATGGACAAGCATCACCAGAAAACACGCAAAAACACGTACATAATCAAGAAATACAATTCGTTTCATTTGCTGTAAGTAGGTTTTTTAAACTGTCCGGAACCTGATACAGATCCCGGACAGCGAATTTTTTCATATAATATAAAAGACGCGGGGATACGTCTTTATCCTATAAGGGAAGCGATGGTATCGGAAACTCTCTGCGATGAGGTTACCGGTAGAGAAAAATCGTCGCTTTCTGCCCCCATGGAAGCATCTGTATTCCTGTAAAGCATTTTGCTTTCCATCAGCTTCCTTGCGGAAAAGTGAAACTCTCTGGCAGAAGTAGCAGATGCGATTTCTGCAATATTACCTTCATTGACACCGCATCCTGGCATAATTATAATCCTTCCGGCAGCTTTTTCCACAAGCGATGCCAGCAGTTCCTTTCCATCAGCTGCACTTGCTTTCTGTCCAGACGTAAGGATTCTTGCGCATCCCAACCCTATAATTTTTTCCATTGCTTCAAACGGTTTTGCCGAATGGTCAAATGCCCGATGAAATGTAACTGGAGTGTCTCCTGCTGCCCGCATAAGAGCCTCCATTACATCCATATCAATATCACCGTCAGAAGTCAGAGCTCCGAATACAAGACCGTCAGCACCATAATCCTTTGCAAGAGAAATATCATAAAGCATTTCTCTTACTTCCTCAGGAGAATACAAGAAGTCTCCTCCACGCGGTCTTATTATTACATTGAGTCCTATATTGATACTTTCCCTTGCCGAACGTATCATACCTGCAGAAGGTGTTGTTCCGCCTTCTGGTATGCCGGCACAAAGTTCCACTCTGTCTGCGCCTCCGTTACTGGCCTCAATACAACTCAGAACGGAATTCGCGCATATTTCTATCTTGAATTCTTGTCTCAACATATTATCAAAGCATTTTTACAGTTTTTGCAAGACGATCCCCAAGACCTATAGTATATCCTTCTGAAAAGAATACTACCCGATTGAATGTATCTGCCAGAACTACAAGAGGAAGCTGTCCTTTTCCTTTCAGCTTCATCTCTTCTGCCATCATCTTTCTCATAGAGCCGTCCGAGTCGATACCGTAATGCACTGTAGAAGGAAGTGAAAAGTCTGACACCCTGAACCTTCTGCAATCATTTTCCGACGCAAAGACAATCAGTACTGGTCTGCCCCACTGTTCCATTTCCGATGCGACTTTCGACAGATCTTTAAGAGCATGGTTTGTAGGCTCGTGGCCGTAATCCGCCAATATGACTGTAAAGTATCCTCTACCTGTCGTAGATAACACAGAACCTCTGGTCTGGATGGAGTAATCCTTGCCTGGATCAGCCACCTTATCATACAAAGCCTCGGAATTGAAGCTTCCTATTACCCTTATCTGAGAAACATCATCACGTATTTTCAAAGGGACTACAACAGTTTCACCTTCTTTTACAGTAAAGAACTCAATGTCGGCGAGCACATTGCCTCCTGACATTCTGGTACCGCTGACCATCATATAATATCCGCACTCGAGGTCAACACCATTTTTAAAAGAGGATTTCCAAGTCATCTCCTCTTCATAATTGAGAACTCTGAAAGAAGTTCCGTTCCATTTTGACAAAGTGAAATGTATGTAATATTTCGGATCATCAAGAAGTGGGATTTCTTCATAAGAAAGCTTAAGCCTTCCGGAAGGAGCTACAGTCTGCTCTGCCATATCAAAATCCACATCATATGTCTTTCCGCCGAAGTCATATTTTACAGCACCTGTAACAATATCCTTCCAAGCCGGCACTCCGAAAGTCCTGCACATGGCTACAAAGAAAATATCTCTTGAATTACGGTCTGCCAGTCTTGTTTCCCATACTCTTTCAGGTGAAAGCTGCACATATCTCATTGATATAGAATCAAGCATAACCAGATTTTCCTTGCACCAACGTACCAGCGATGACGGATTCCTGCCAAATTCTTCTGCAAGACCAGCAGGCACTCCTGCCTTAAGAGCGGACCTGTATGCAGTGAGAAGTTCTGTAGATACTCTCGGAGACAATATTTTTTCAGGGTCGGCACCTTTCTCTGTATTTGAGAGATGATCCATAAGAACATCACATCTGGTATCATGCAAATCTTTTTCCGGAATAACCTCCAGCATAGCAAGTGCGTCATCAGCCCTTCCTGCTGTCACAGCCTTCTTTATAAAATCGCATATTTCAGAATAATTTCCTCTTGAATTCACCAGGATGTTTTCCACTCTCTTTACAGGCAAGCCAAGCTCTTTTGCAAATTCTGAAGAGCGTGCAGCATCGTAGAATGTAGAAACATAGGCAAGACGGAGAGAGTCTTCTTCAGCCATTCTTCTGGTATTTTCATTTCTCCGGGCATCTGTGACTTCCGGCAAGTTGGCTCTTTCTGCCGGAGGGACAACTTCCAGCTCCATATGGGATACAGCATCACCAGGATGCTTGTCGAGAATTATATCCACGTTACTATCCTTTCCGAATGTAACTTTTTTCATACCGAAAGACTTGCCGTCAGACGCATATACGAGCATATCTCCCAATCCTGCAGTAAGGAAAGAGCGTCCCTCTGCATCCGCTGTCTTTACTGCTACAGGATAGAACTCTGAATAATTATAAAGGCGGAACTCGACTCTGGCTCCGGGAACAGCAGCTCCATCCTGTCCCAAAACACGCACATCAAGCTTTGCAGCCTCTGGAGAATAATTTTCAATGACATTGATTTCCGTATATCCCGGAGTTACTTTCACGACTTCTTCGGGTCCGTCATATTTTCCAAAGACATTGGTATGCATAAGCATTCCCCTGCTGGCAGGTGCATTGAACCATCCCAAATTGAGAACCGGCTCAGGCTCGCAAGCTCCAAGGAAATACCACTTTCCGTCAACCCATGCCTCTACCCAGGCATGATTGTCATCAGTATGGGCCCAACGCGGTGTATATACCTGTCTTGCAGGAATTCCCACTGATCTAAGTGCAGCTACAAGGAAAGTGGATTCCTCGCCACAGCGACCGTAGGCTGTACGTATTATTGTCAACGGGGAGCATGTTCTGGAGTCAGTAGGCTGATATACAGCTTTCTCATGACACCAGTGATTTACTTCAAGGACAGCATCATACATTGAAAGAGACTTTATCCTAGGAGCAAGTTCCTTGAAGAAAACGGTACGTGAAGTATCAAGATTCTCATTATTCACTCTTACCGGAAGTACAAAATGTCTCAACTCCCTTTCAGGAACAGATTTTCCCCATGGCATTGTTTCAACAGCCTGCCTGGTGAGTCTGTAATTGTCAAGCCAGAATTCTGAAGACTGGTTGACCATATCTCCCAAAGGCATATACGCATATAGGAATTCAAGAGCTTCCTGCTCATCCAAAGAAAGATTCATGGAAGCAAGGTCAACGCCTGCTGCATGAAGTATTTCAGACCTGGATGCAAAGTCTGATGCGACATTATCCCTAAAGTTCTTTTCAGAGATAAAATGACTTGCACACGAACAAATCATTGGCACTGCGAGTGCCGAAATAAATAATTTCTTTAACATAAAACGGTCATTTAGTTTTAATGTGCTGCCTTAGATTTATCAAGACAGCTTATCTATTATTATTACTTCTTCTGTTTCTCTCTTGACTTTAAGACTGTCATCAATTCTTTCTCCAAGCACAGCTGACACATGCCTGCAAATGTGCCGATCTGACCTGTCAGCTGAAGACGGATTTACCAGCATAACTGATTTTTCCTTATCCACAAGGCTGTATTTCAAGTCTGTAAACAAATCACTTATCTTCTTTTTACCTTTCATTCCCAGAGGCTGCATCCAGTCTCCATCGGACCACCGCCTACAAAGAAAAGGAAAGTCCATAGCAGTTCTGTCAAAAAGGATTGTTCCTTTTGAAACTTTCGGAGAATCTTTTCCTGACCATTCCCTGACAGATACCGAAAAGGAAACTCCGTTGAAAAAATAATCGCCGGGACCGCTAATTGTCATTGTAGGGCTGGCAGACGACAATTTGTCAAAAAGCGTTGGCGGCAATGTTCCTTTCCTTCCGGAAAGAGGCGTTGCATATTCTTCCTGTCTTACCTTTTCAGGATACAGCAACAGAGCATCCGTTGCTGTAATTATCATATTTCCACCTGAGCTGAACTTCTTGCCGGAAACAGTCCTGCCGCTCTTCAGCAAGTCTGTGACAGAAGATGTCACGGCGGGATTGAATCCAAGTTCATCCAAAACTCGATAAAGCAGATATTCCCAATTAGGATTCTCTTTCAAACGCCTTATATCAATACGTGATGAACAGTAGAAGCTGTCTTTCCTGGATAAATAGTACTCGTCAGCTATATCTTCTATCTGGGAAAACCATGACATTTCCCTGTTCAGGGTACGTATAAAAGACGGGTTTATTTCTTCAAAAAGGGGAAAAACCAGATTTCTGATTTTATTGCGTTTATATTCTGTTTCTGCATTTGTCCTGTCATCGCGGTACTTTACTCCGTTTGAAAAGGCATAGCCTTCAATCTGCCTTCTGCTGAAACCTAACAAAGGACGGAGAAGTGTTCCGCTGCCGTCCGGCATAGAAGAGACTGTTCCCATTCCAGAAAGGCCTTTGATTCCGGTACCGCGGAGAAGATTCAGGAAAAGTGTTTCAGCATTGTCATTCGCATTATGGGCAACTGCAAGCGCCGCATACCCATTCTCCTTGCACAGAGACGAGAACCACTCATAACGCAGGTCCCGCGCAGCCATTTCAATGCTTATCCTTTTTTTTCCCGCATAGGCAGAAGTATCAAACCTTTTCTTGTGCAGACTCACTCCGTTTCTCTCAGACCATGCTGTAACCAATGCCTCGTCCTCATCGCTTTCTTCCCCTCTCAGGGAAAAATTACAATGGGCTACGGCAAATCCGACATCGGTTGATGTATTGCGGAAAAGTTCTGCCATGGGCATAGAGTCCACACCGCCACTTACTGCAAGCAAAATGACAGGTCGGAAATGAAAAGAGCAGAGCTGCCGGACTGACAGGCCATTCAGCAGCTCAACCAATATACTATCAAATGCTTTCTGCATTTTAATGATATTTAAGACTTTGTAGCAAATGTATAGACAAATCCGAAGGACAGTGACTCTTTAAACTGGATTCTCTTCTTTCCATCAGGATATTTGTCTATATCCTTGTCGTTCTTTATAAGAACATTGTCATCATAAATAAGATTGGTGGTAATCGTGAAAGAAAAGAACTTGGCAAGTTTCCAGTCAATTCTGTTATCCCAGTTCACTTTCAGATTCTGAGGCTTGTTAAGATAATCAGAGAACAACACGACCTGCGAAGAAAAGGCGAAATTGTCATTTACCTTTACCTTGAAATCTACTTTCAACTGGGCACCGAACTGAAATCTGGTCTTTCTATAGACAAGCCCTTCCTTCTTCTGGTCATCTGTCAGTTCCTCATTCTCATACTCTTTCTTCAAAGGCTGTCCGTGAGCTTTTCTCAACAAGGGATCCTGCACGATTACAATACCACCTGTAAGAGGTGCAAGGTTCACATTAAGCCAGTTGAGAGGCTTGTAATCAAGACCCAGAGCCAGTCTTGTCTCAGCCGGTGAAAGCAGACCCGACTGAAGTTGCCTTGCAGCTTTCCAGTCATTGTGTACATACTCCTCACCTTCGCCCAACTCTGATCCGTCTGCTTTTGCCGAAGGAGTAGGATACTTATAGGTATTGGAAAACTGGGAGCGGAAGTTGAAGTCCGCTGAATAATAAAGGCTTTTCTTTGCCTGATACCCCCATTTGCTTTCCAGATAAATCCTGTCATCAGTCTTCTGGATTATAGGCTTGTCAGCCGAATATAGAAATCCGTAGTCCAGCTGAAGCCTGTTATTCCAGAACATCTCGTCCTTCTTGTAATTTGCATTTCCGTCAATGAACGTTTTCAAAGATACCGTATTGTTTCCTCCAGCCGACCAGTTGGTCAGAGATGTCTGGCCTACGTCTATCTTGGTCTGCAGCGAACTGTTCCAATAGCGATTTCTGGCCTTCTCTTCCGGCTTTGGAGTCGATTGGATAGCCGCAGCGGCATCCGCAGCAGCCTGTTGCGACTCGGACAGCAAGTTCTGGGCATCAGAGGCAAAAGATGCGGTCAATGCCAGTATCAGGACAAGAAGACTTTTTTTCATGTAACGTTCGATTTTTACGGATTACAGTTAATAAGAAATAGCAAACAGCACGCGTCTGTGAGAAGGCTTACCGGAATAGATACACTTTCCTTCTTCTTCACAAACAGCAGAATCAATAGGAATACATCTGATAGTAGCCTTTGTCTCCTCCTTTATCTTCTCTTCCGTTTCAGGAGTTCCGTCCCAATGACAGAGCAGGAAGCCACCCTTGCCGATATTTTCCTTGAATTCTTCCCAAGTATCAACTTTCCTTATATTGTCATCTCTGAACTTAAGAGCCTTGGCATAGATATTATTCTGGATATCTTCAAGCATATCCTCGATTCTCTTTCCGAGGCCCTCCTGCGGTACAGATGCTTTCTCCAAAGTATCCCTTCTGGCAATTTCCACCTGCCCGTTCTGCAAGTCGCGAGGCCCGATAGCCACTCTGACAGGAACGCCTTTGAGTTCCCATTCCGCAAACTTGAATCCCGGACGCAGGGTATCCCTGTCATCTATCTTTACCGAATGCCCGTGAGCTTCGAGTTCGCTCTTCAGTTCATTCATTTTTTCCAATATTGCACTACGCTCTTCATCGCTCTTATATATAGGCACCATAACTACCTGTATAGGAGCAAGTGCCGGAGGAAGCACAAGTCCGTTGTCATCACCATGAGCCATGATAAGTGCACCCATCAGACGTGTCGAGACTCCCCACGAGGTTGCCCATACATATTCCTGCTTGCCTTCCTTTGTCTGATAAAGGACATCAAATGCCTTTGCAAAGTTCTGTCCGAGGAAATGTGAGGTACCTGCCTGAAGCGCCTTGCCATCCTGCATCATTGCTTCAATGGTCAACGTGTCAAGAGCTCCTGCAAACCTTTCGTTAGGACTCTTATGCCCGACAACCACAGGAAGGGCCATTGTATTTCTGGCAAAATCAGCATATACGTTCACCATCTTCATTGCTTCTGCCTCTGCCTCCTCTCGGGTTGCATGTGCAGTATGACCTTCCTGCCAAAGGAACTCTGCCGTACGGAGAAAAAGCCTTGTACGCATTTCCCACCTTACAACATTCGCCCACTGGTTACACAGGATAGGAAGATCTCTCCAGGATGTAATCCAATTCTTATATGTATTCCAGATAATGGTTTCAGACGTAGGCCTTACAACCAGTTCTTCCTCCAGTCGTGCAGACGGGTCCACTACGACACCGGGGCCGTCAGGATTGGCCATAAGCCTGTGATGTGTAACCACTGCACACTCCTTTGCAAAGCCTTCCACATGCTCGGCCTCACGGCTAAGGAATGACTTTGGAATAAACAGAGGGAAATAAGCGTTGACATGACCTGTCTCCTTAAACTTTTTATCCAGGACCTGCTGCATTTTCTCCCATATAGCATATCCGTAAGGTTTTATGACCATACAACCTCTTACTGCCGAACGCTCAGCCAGGTCAGCCTTGACCACGAGATCATCATACCACTGCGAGTAGTTGTCTGCTCTCTTAGTAACTTCTTTTGCCATCTCTTTATTGTTTTTTTTCTGATTTATTTTTAATATTGTGAACGAAAAGGCATCTGATTATATTCAGATAAAGGCCTATTTGGCCCTACTCTTGCAACAGATGCGTAAGTTTCGCATCGCGAAGGTACGAAATTTTTACAAATCAGAGGAGATATAAATATGAAAAAGAGAATAAGCTTTCTTTTAACCGCTGTCCTCGCCGTTTCCTCTTGTGGAACGGCTTCATACACTTCATCTTCAGGACAAAGATTTGATGACGGATTGTACAGCACTCCACAGACAGTTGACAGGTCACAGCTGGAACTTGCCAGACAAGAAACCGAGACCCTGACTCAAAAGACGAAAGAATCCGAGATATATCTGGATACAGAAGTGCCTTACAAAACACGAAATTCAGGCACCGGCACTATAATAATCCCGGAAAACAAAGCAGCCGTAATCAACGTTGCAGGAACAGGCACTACCATAACTGTCGCCGGAGATCCTTTCGACCAGTTCTACTACGATACAAATCCATGGTCTTATTACAGGCAGTCAGTTTTCAGAAGTTCTTATTGGGACCCATGGTATTATGCAAGATACCGGAATTATTACGATCCATGGTACTGGAGATATGACCCGTGGTACTATGACTATTGGCATTGGGGACACCACCACTGCCACTATTATCCGCACTATTGCGGATGGTACGGAGGATTCGGTCATTGGACCGGATCAGGACATATCCATGTAACCAGCAGCAGAAATGTATATTTCGGACACAGAAGCTCGACAGGTTTTTCCGGCTCGCGTACAAACCACAGAGGTTCGTCAGCCGTCAGCAGTTCGTCCGGACAGAGAGTTCCTTCAGACAACAGGGTCGGAATAGGAAGCAGCTCTTCCGTTTCCCGCAGATCATCATCCTTCAGTTCAAGGAGCGCTGGCACAAAAAATCCGGCCTCAGGCAGCGGAAGAACATTTTCATCTGCTTCCAGCAGGCGTGTAACAGCAGGTAACCGCAGCGGCATAGTTTCCACTTCAAGG
>CALADR010000028.1 GCA_937890845.1 uncultured Bacteroidales bacterium
ACAGGCTCTCCTAAAATGCATAATGGAACACAGAATTGCGGATGTAGTCCTGAATACATATCAGAAGAAGAGGTCTGGGATTTCGTGCAGAAGTGGAACGAATCTTTCGAGCATCTGGAAATGTCGTTTTTCGAGATAACTACTGTTATGGCATTCAGCTGGTTTGCAGATAAGAATGTTGATATCGCAGTCATCGAAACAGGACTTGGAGGCAGGCTTGACAGTACAAACATCATCACTCCAGAACTGTCTGTAATCACCAATATAGGTCTGGACCACTGTGATCTGTTAGGAGAGACCCTGTGCGAAATAGCTTTTGAAAAGGCCGGTATAATCAAACAGGGCGTTCCTGCGGTAGTAGGAGAAAGCAATCCTGAAACAGACACCGTATTTGAAAGAAAAGTCCTCTACACCAACCTGTCATCTGCAGATTTCATGGGTGACAGAAGCCGGATAATGAATCTGCTCACTTTTGCGGACAAGTCAGAACCTTACGGATGGGAACTGCAGGGGGAAATACTCGATAATATGGACCTGCAGGGTGAA
Source organism: uncultured Bacteroidales bacterium (assembly GCA_937890845.1). Classification (GTDB taxonomy): domain Bacteria; phylum Bacteroidota; class Bacteroidia; order Bacteroidales; family UBA932; genus Cryptobacteroides. The sequence goes on from CALADR010000028.1 coordinate 547, forward strand.
TACCAGAAAAAGAACCTGCGCACGGCTCTCTCCGCCATAGAGAATTTCAAAAACCTGGACTCTACATCTGAAGACATCCGTAAAATACTTTCAGACAAAGACATGCTTAAAGAGGCTCTGGTGCATACTGCAAGAACTACCGGATTCAGGGGACGATGGGAAAAAGTAAGTGACAAGCCGCTGATTATATGCGATATAGGACACAATGCCCACGGACTGAAATATAACTTCGCCCAGCTCGGCCATATGCTTGAAAGCGGTAAATGCACGTCTCTTATAATAGTCTATGGAATAGTGGCGGACAAGGATCTGGATGCGATATTCCCTCTTATGCCGGACAATGCCACCTATATTTTCACAAACTCCGAAGGGAAAAGAGCACTCTCATCCAAAATCCTTAGCGAACGGTTCTCTGAATACATAAAGGCATCAGGCAGGACTCTTCCCCAGATGCACTGCACTTCATCAGTTAAAGAAGCCGTGGAAACAGCTTTGAAAACAGCACGTACATCAGAAGATGAAACACCTCTGATCTATATCGGAGGAAGCACATTCATCGTATCTGAAGCATTGGAAATACTTTGATCCGGATTTCTATGAACATAAATTCATTTCTGGTTAAAATAGCTGCTGCAGCCACTGCTACTGCCATGGCTGCAGCTATAGTAGTCTCTGCAGCTGACAGAAAAGAAAGGAAAAAAGACAAGGATGAAGACGGACATACTCTGACGGCATTGTGGAAAGTACAAAAGTCACTGGATGAAACGGACCAGCCGGCAAAAGAACTTGAACAGCTTGAAAAAATAATATCCCAGGCAGAATCCAGACATCTTCCCTGGGACTTCTACGATGCCTGGCAAAAATATGTTTCCACCTCTGTTTCAATGAACTGGAAAAGCAGGGACTCGGTCGTATCCAGAATGAACCGCTCTGCGGATAGTTTCGGTGAACCGATTGTAAATTTCATGATTAAGCATTCCGGCTTCCGTTATCCGGACACAGAGGAACTGCTCGCTTTTGCAGAAAAAAATGCCTCCTCACTCAAACACTCGAGAAACACAGAATTTTACTCCTATGGCTTAAGCACATCTTTATCCTCGTTACTGGAATCCATAATAAACAATATTTCAAATGATTATGAATATATATTATGGAGAATTGCATTGAAGCCGGGAGAAAGGGGCAATATTGACGAAGTCCTGGGAGATTATCTCGGCGGGACATATCCGGCAGCTGCATTTCTTGAGTACCTGCAGGCTTCATCCATAAAAGACAAACATGTGCGCAAGGATGCTCTGAAAGATTTCTGTTCAAGATACGAAGGAAAGGCAGTGTCATTCTTCGCCATGGAAAAACTGATGGACGACAGGCTTGGAGACCTGCTTTCAGACAGGAATGCCCGCTCTGAAGACTATACAGCTGTCAGAGACCTATGCAAGGAACTTATAAAGGAAAAGCAGAAATATTCAGGTTCTGAAAAAGAATTGCTGAAAGGATGCAGCAAAGCAGAAAAAACTATAGAAAGTCTGGAAAGCAAGGATATAGAC
>CALADR010000029.1 GCA_937890845.1 uncultured Bacteroidales bacterium
TGTCCTTATGTTGCCGGCGGCTTCATGTTCCGGCGGTTATGAAATGCCGGAACAGCTGTCTCCGGACCCGGACCGGGAGAGTCAGGAACTGGATGAAAATGTATGCTATGACGATGAAAAGGAGCGGACTGCAATCCCTGAATATAAAGATATGGTCCTTGCATACGGCGGGTCTCCGCACAGGGGAAAAACGAGCACATGGGATGTGGACAGCTGCCGGGATTATCTGCTGTATACGGACATGTCCGGGGAAAGCCATCTCCTTTTCGATTCGTTCCTTTTCCTCGAGTTCATGTATGCCGGTTCCTACAATGGGACCTAGGCGACAAACCATACTTTTACTGTAGGGTACCAGTATGAAGGGAAATATCTTGATTCGGCTACCAAAGAGGACTGGCAGACGCTGATAGACTATTATTTCGAGACTTCCGGGCTGAATCCTGAGATTTCTCCGATGGACGCCCTGGAAAAAGCGTATTCTGAAGTCGCGTCGGAACTCGGCCTCGGTACGGAGAAGCTTGGGGTGGTGATGACAATACCGGAACCTATCAGGAACATGAAGCATGACCTTGATATTAATGTATATTGGGGGGAACTTGACGGCAGGGAGATGGATTTAAGCAGGCCAGAAGACCGGATCAGGGCTGTAAAATGGTATATCAATTCTGTCAGGAAGGCTTTCTATGATAAAAGATATGAGCGCCTTGAACTCGGCGGGTTCTACTGGATAGCGGAGAGCGCATCTACCTCATCGGATATCCTGAATCCGATAGGGGAATATCTGAGGGGCCTGAAGTACAGTTTCAACTGGATTCCGTACTACAGTGCATCCGGATATGACCGGTGGGACGAGTTCGGCTTTTCCGCGGCTTACCTTCAGCCAAATTATTTCTTTGACACTTCCGTGCCGTCTTCACGTTTGGATGATGCCTGCAGGATTGCAGAGGAGGAAGGCATGAGCCTTGAAATGGAGTTTGACGAGAATGTGCTTTACGGCAAGGCTGACAGTCCGCAGTTATATGGAATATTTCAAGGAATACGGGGCATGGGACTTCCGGAATCTGGCATATTATGTCGGCAGGGATGCTGTCCGCAGTATGAAAAATTCTTCTGCCGGCAGCATCCGCCAGCTTTATTATGATTTCTGTGACTGGGTGGTGACCAGGCCTGTGCGGGACAGATGAGCGCCTGAGGGCTGATGTCTTCCTATTCCTTGACTGGTTCAATTCAGATACGCATAACGGTTATATAAAATCCGCAATAGCTCATTTGTGGTTTGTCTGCATCCATCCTTTTGATGACGGGAACGGACGTATAGGACGGGCTATTGCTGATATGGCGCTTTCTCAGGCTGAAAACTCAGGAATGCGTTTCTTCAGCATCTCTCATCAGATTAACAGGGGGAAAACAGTATTATGCGGTCACTACTGTCCACTAAAAATGGACAAGGTTAAAAATTAAATAAATTCAGTTCACTAGAATCATATCGGTCTTTGACATTTTTGAAATTCGATTTGTCAAACAAGTCACAGAGATGTGTTTTGTCGGTCAGAGAGATTCCGAGAATTTGGAGAACTTCATAGACGCTGCGTTCTAATCTCATATCGTGTTGGACTATTGCTGCCAAATAGTAAGTAATTATCGCACAATAGATTTGTATGCGTACTGCATTCTCCGATGTTCCCCAGAACTTCTTAATCCTGAGGTGTTGTTTTATCCATTTGAAGAACAGTTCAACACTCCATCTGTTTCGATAAAGCGATGATATCAACTCCGCAGATGCGTCAAGACTGTTTGTCAGGAAGATATATCGTGTACCGTCTTCTGGATTCTCAACGATGAGTTTTCTAAGTTCCTCGGGATAATCCTTAGAACTTTTATAAACCGTAAAGCAGCCGATTACATCCGAAACTACAACTTCCGGCAATCTTCGTTTCCAGGTTTTAGGCTTGATCCGTACATTTGTTTTGGCTCGTACAACGAAGAAAGCACCTATACGATTTATCGTATTAAGATTGCTGAAATCGTTATATCCGCGGTCGAATATGTAGTGCGCTCCAGATTCGTATGGAATCTCAGGCATAGCCTTTGAGTCGTGAATATTGGCAGGTGTAATATGCACAAATGCAGGTACTTCCGCTTCAACA
>CALADR010000030.1 GCA_937890845.1 uncultured Bacteroidales bacterium
GGCTTCCCCGAGCTGATGTCCGGCAGGAAGGATTGATGAGTTTCCTAGATCATTCCATGAAAGGGTTACATCAAAAGCCGGCACTGCGGCAGTTCCTGCAGATACAGTATGAAGTGCAGCTGACTCCCCTTCTTTATAAATATTTACCCCGCAAGTACCTTCTTCACCTTTTCTATAATCAGAACCTGCATTCATGCCGATGTTCAGAATCTCACGGAGTTTCTGCGCCGAGAATGGGAGGAAAGGCTCGAATGCAACTGCCAGATCAGCACAAATCTGAAGGGATACGTTCAGTATTGAGGCAGTTCTGTCCATATCGGTCTTGGCGACTTTCCAAGGCTCTGTATCAGTCAGATACTTGTTGCCAAGACGTGCAATATTCATAGCTTCCTTGAGAGCCTCACGGAACTTATAGTTTTCAATATTCTCTTCTATTGACTTTTTCAGTACAGGTATCTGGGACAATGTTTCAGCATCTATTGCCTCAGGCTTAAGGTCTGCAGGCACCTTGCCTCCGAAATATTTGTGAGTAAGGACAACTGCCCTGTTTACAAAGTTTCCGAGAATTGCCACCAGTTCACTATTGTTGCGTGCCTGGAAATCTTTCCATGTAAAATCATTGTCCTTTGTCTCAGGAGCATTCGCGCACAGTACATATCTCAGTACATCCTCCTGTCCCGGGAATTGCTCAAGATACTCGTTGAGCCATACAGCCCAGTTTTTGGATGTAGATATCTTGTTGCTTTCCAGATTCAGGAACTCGTTGGCAGGCACATTGTCCGGAAGGATATAGTCTCCGTATGCCTTCAGCATTGAAGGGAAAACGATACAGTGGAAAACAATATTGTCCTTTCCTATGAAATGAACAAGTTTTGTGTCCTCTGACTTCCACCATTTCTCCCAACTCTGAGGAAGGAGTTCCTTTGTATTTGAAATATAACCGATAGGAGCATCAAACCACACATAAAGAACCTTACCCTCAGCACCTTCCACAGGCACAGGAACACCCCAGTCCAAATCACGGCTGACAGCACGAGGCTGGAGACCTCCGTCAATCCAGGACTTGCACTGGCCATATACATTTGTCCTCCACTCCTTGTGTCCGTCAAGAATCCACTCTTTCAGCCAAGGCTCATACTTGTCAAGAGGCAGATACCAGTGCGTTGTCTTTTTCTTTACCGGCTCACTTCCGCTCAAGGCAGAACGCGGATTAATCAGTTCATCAGGGCTTAGTGTACTTCCGCACTTCTCGCACTGATCACCATAAGCACCTTCTGCACCGCATTTAGGACATGTTCCGGTGATATAACGGTCTGCAAGGAATGTCTTAGCCTCTGTATCATAATATTGCTCGCTTTCCTTCTCGATAAATTTGCCTTCGTCGTACATCTTCCTGAAAAACTCTGATGCAGTCTCAGCATGTACCTTTGAAGAAGTCCTTGAATAAATGTCGAAATTGATACCAAGACCGGCAAAAGACTTCTTTATGATATTGTGATATCTGTCAACTACATCCTGCGGTGTACAACCTTCCTTTTTTGCTTTTATGGTAATCGGAACACCATGTTCGTCAGAACCGCAGACAAACAGCACATCTTCTCCGCGCATTCTCAGATATCTGACATAAATGTCAGCCGGAACATAGACCCCGGCAAGATGACCGATATGCACCGGGCCGTTTGCATATGGAAGCGCACAGGTAACCAATGTGCGACCGTAATTTTCCTTTTTCATATCTAAAATATATTATATTATCTACCTAATTTATTATTAACCATTAGCTTGGTTTTATTCCACAAATTAATCTCATTCAATATTTCCACCTGCTTCTGCACATCATCCCCTGCAGCAGCCAGATCAGACGACAGTGAGATCAGTTTCTTTTCTAT
>CALADR010000031.1 GCA_937890845.1 uncultured Bacteroidales bacterium
CCTCTTCATTAATTTCGCAGCTCCCTTCATGCAGTGTCATAAGTGGAGTACACTCCAGGTAGTCCGGACCTTCATCGTTTTTTATTTCCCTGGTAATTGCAATGCTGTATTTTCCATAGCAGACCAACTCATTCTCCGTTTTTTGGGGTTTTGACTTTTTAGATTCGTCCTGAGTCAGTATAAAATTGGAAGCGAAGTTTTCGACGGGCAATATGTCGTCAATATTGCTTGCCTTCAGTCTTTCGTCCCGGATATTGCGAGTATAGATTTCGATGGTTTCATTGTGGTTTGAGAAAGCGAGTGTTTCGGTTTCCTGTGCTGAAGATATATGGAGTTTCCCGTCTTTCAGATATAGCGAACCGACCCTGTCTGTCGTGATTTCTTCCAATTTATAATTTTTGTCAAACCTGGCATGTCCGATCATTTTATAGATAAGTATGTCTGTACCGATTGAAGTCTCTATAGTTGACCAGGAAAAACCAGGGGAGACCATAGCATAGCATCCGCAGTTGATTCCCAGTCCGGTGAGGTCATATTTGTTGCTGTTGAGGTATGATGACAGTTCCAGAAACTGCAGGGCTCTTATGCGGGTTTCTTTTCTGGTTCTGCTCTCGCATAAAAATACCAGAGAGCAGGCAAGCAGTTTTGCAGTCATGGCAAGATATCGCCTTTCGTTCTCATCCATAGCCATTCCTTTCCTGCCGGTCCTGCGACATTCTTCAATCTCCGAATCTGCAAGCTTGCACAGCAGGCTTGTGGCTTCCAATGAACTCAACTCTCCTGTATTTTTCGCATTTTTAATGAAGTGCATGAATGTAGGGAATTGCTCCGGAGATGTTTCTCTATAGCGTTTTTCCAGTTCTTTGTATGTCATGGTCTGAATGGTTGATTAAGCAATTTCAAATTTAATGATTATTGCGTAAAAAAGTGAGAAGAATGGAATAGAAAGTAGATGTGTCAAAACACCAAAATATGAAAATCACCCCTGTCACAGATATCTGTAGCAAGGGTGATTTTGTTAAAAAGAGGGTTTTGACACACCCTCGTATTCAGGCGGTTATATGAGCCGCCTGATTATTTTAAATCATCTCTTACAGGAGGAAGATTGGCATAAGAGCGCCGACGAGTGCAAGGATGGCGTAGAACTCAGGAAGGGCTGCGTAGATCATAGTGTTGGTCTGAACATCGTGACCCTGTGAGATACCTACGATACCGTTTGCACAGACCTGACCCTGACGAATAGCAGAGAACAGGCAGGCAAGACCTACTGAGATGCCGACTCCGAAGCAGATAGCCGCATTGTTTACAATCCACTCCTGGCCCTGAAGCAGCCACATAAGGAATGCTACAAATCCATAAAGACCCTGTGTCGCAGGAAGGGCTGAAAGAATCATATAGTTTGAAGATTTTTCAGGATTGGTCTTCAGACCCCCTTCAGCAGCATTTGCAGCAATAGTGGTTCCGTAGCAGGAGCCGATACCGGCAAGGCCAAGCATAAGGCCCCAACCGAGATAACCGAGAATTTCGTTCATAATATTAAATAGTTTGTTTGTTAATTATTACCAATAAGTAAATATTTATTTTTCGGCTGATTTCAAAGGTCTGTAGAACAGTCCCTTGCCTTCATAACCGGAATTTTTGAAATACTCCACGAAAGTAAGACGCAGAGGGTGTACAAATGCACCGAGGCAGCTCATCAGTATGTTGAGCGTATGCCCAAGCAGTATGATGATAAGGAAAGGAAGCCACTGCCAGGTCGCATCTGCCGGAGTACCCAGTACCATGGATCCCAGGATGTTGAATGCATTTCCGAGCATACCTCCGGCAAGTCCTAGTGCGTACAGACGGATGTAGCTGAGTACGTCTCCGAGAAGTCCGGTCACCATATTGTAAGTATCCCATAGTCCGGAACCTATATTGACAAGCGGGTTCCTGCCCGGAGTGTTGAATATGAAGATTCCAAGTGCCGATACTGCGCCTACTGCTATTACAGCCCATTTGACAGCTTCTGCTGACATAAGGCTTGTCATAGCTCCGGCAGCTATTGTTATGCCGCCTAAAATCAGAACCAGCCAGCCCCAGATGCTTACGGTAGCCTTGAATCCGAATCTCTTTGTGTAGAGAACTGCTTTGGTGATCATTGCCAGGCAGATGTGGAATACACCTATTCCCAGGGCAAGAATCATCTGAACAGGGAATCCAAGGTCGAAATTATGATCAGTAATCATAAATTTCTTCAAGGCATCAGGATACCATGAGGCTGTGTAAAGATCCATACCGAAAGCGGTTCCTAAAACCATACCCACAAGGAAAGTGCCTGCTCCCAGGACAGTAATGAGTGGGCCGAGGTTCTTGAACATATCGATATTGATCCATTTTCTGGTCACACCTATTCCGAACAGAATAAGGATGAGACCATAACCTCCGTCTCCCATACATATTCCGAAGAACAGAAGGAAGAAAACAGCCAATACCGGAGTCGGGTCGAACTCGTTGTATACCGGCATTCCGTACATCCCGGTAAGTACCTCGAACAGTTTCGAGAACCTGTTGTTCTTCAGCTTTATAGGAGGGTTGTCATCTGCCGAGGCATCTTCCGCCATATAGTAGATGTCCATCTTGTCGAATGCATCTTTAAGACGCGCTTCTTCAGTAGAAGGAGCAAATCCTGTCAGGACGCTGATCCTGTCTTCTGCCGCGCTTTCAGTAGCTGCATGTGCGAGGTGCAAGTCAAGCGAAGAGGCAGCCTCTGCATATTTTTTCTCAAGAGCCGGTACGGAAGCAGCCGCTTTCAGAATCCTTCCCTTGACAGCAATAACTTTTTCTGTCAGCTTCTGGAGTCTGGATTCGGACTCGCTTGCAGGGCCTGCCGGAGCTGCCGTTTCCTGAATAGGGAAGTGGTATTCCTCTCCAGGAGCCGAGACAGTTACAAACCATATGTTCCTGTCATCGGAACTGATTTCCTGAAGGGCATACAGTCCTTTCCATTCGGAATCGAATTTCTTTGCAGGTACACAGTAATAATGAAGCTTATATCCTAGCTGTACCAGTCCTTCAAGACCGTTCTTGTCAAACTCTCCCCAAGGCTTGCGGGCCCTGATTTCCGCTCTGGCAGATGCAATTTCAGATGAAAGGCTTGCAAGAGCGTCTGTCTGCTCTCTGTAAAATGCGATAGGATCATCCGGCTCCGGAGTCGAGTTACATACTTTTCGGATAGCCTCGAAGTCGGCATCCTTGCTGTAGTCTGCGCTTTTGAGGTTGGAGATGGTCCTGCTGCAGTCTCTCATCCATTCGAGCAGCTGTGCGGAATCTTTGTCCACAGGCTTTTCAGAACGGGTGATATCCACCACACCAAGCTCCTGCAGGTCGGAAAGAAACTTTTCCGTCCCGGAACTGAGCATGATGAACGAATATTTTGTCATTTTCTCTATCATGCCTGTACCTCCTCTTCTTCTTCCAACTTATGTCTTTGCTTGACGATTTTGGATGCTGCCTTGCTCAGGTTTTCTTCATCCTCCATGTAGCGCTTGATCTTTCTTATGGCCTCCTGATAGCCTGGAATCTGGACTTTTTCATAAAGATTCACTTTCTGGGTGGTCTTTTTTCTCTGGTAGTCCAATATACGGCTTTTTTCCATATAGACTTCAGACTCTATTCCAAGTCTTGAAAGTTCTTTGAGGATGGCTACTCCGTCTGCATACCAGGCCGGTTTGGGAAAGGCATTGAACTCGTGGATTTCATAATGTATTTCCTTCAGTTCAGGAGTCTTTACTCCGGCTACTTTGACTGTCGCCAGGTCCACGTCTGTAATGGAAATAAGACTTGGCTGGAATTCGTTCCAAAGTGCAGAAAGGTAGTCGTGTCTTTTCAGTGAGGCATCAAGATCTTCAATAAGTTGCTGTGAATATGCCTTTGCCTTGCGGACTTCAAGACGAAGGGCAGACTCCTTGTTTTTCAAAGTAGGGAGTGCGTTCTGCCTCATCTTGAGCTGCTTGCCCAGGTTGTTCAGCGAAGTCTTATTGTATTGGAACTTTATTGCCATTTTAATTCAGTTTTCTGTGGAAAGGTCAGTTTCCTTTCCAGTATTTGTCAATCATAGCCTGTTTGATACCTGTT
>CALADR010000032.1 GCA_937890845.1 uncultured Bacteroidales bacterium
AAGCCTGTGACGGAGTTACAAACTCAAATTCACCATCCTTAAGCACGACCTCAGGGAAATATCTCATAAAGTCAAAAATTCCGCTTTGGGCTTTCTGATGCTCTCCGAATGTCTCGTAGTCCATGAACAAATTCACTATTTCATCATTATGCGCAGCAGATTTTATCCATGAAAGATACTTTTCACCTGTAAGCGGCCAGTCCTGCCAAGTCCTGTCAGAGAAACGGAATGCAATATCATCACTTAAAGACGAGTTCTTCAGAAGAAGTCTTAGATCCTTTGCCTGTGCTCCACTGTAGAGATAGTTTGGGCTCTTCCATCCCAGAACATGCTTAGCTCCTTCTGTAAGCATTGTCCTGAATCCCATTTCATGTACCATAGAACCTATAGCATCAGAATAGATAAGCTCCGTATTTCTGAAAGTCTTAGGCTCCATACCGAAATAATTTTTTATAGCAGCCTTATGCTTTTCAACCTGATGACGGAACTCCGCAGGTGATGCTAGTGATGCAAGCGAATGGTAATATGTCTCGCAAAGGAACTCCACACAACCGGTCTCAGCCAATTTGCGGAAACTCTCAATAACTTCAGGTGCATATCTGTCAAACTGCTCAAGCACAGAACCGGAAATAGAGAAAGCTACCTTAAACTGCCCCTTATTTCTGTTTATCAGATCCAGAAGAAGGGCATTTGCAGGAAGATAACATCTCTGCGAAACCCTTCTCAGGATTGTCCTATTGGCAAAATCATCATAATAATGAGAATCTTTACCTATATCAAAAAATCTGTATAACCTTAACCTGTTTGGCTGATGGACCTGAAAATACAGACAAATACTCTTTTTCATGACTTATTGTAATTTTAACTATTTTATCACAGACTCATACACTTTCTTCACCTTATAGGCTGCGTTGTTCCACTTTAGGGTGTTTACCTCATCATAGCCGCAACGTGCAGCCATATCAGCCATAGCTCCGTAATTGAGCAAGCCGTAGATGGCGTCAGCAATAGCATCGACATCCCAGAAATCGACTTTTATGGCATACTTCAAGACTTCGGCCACGCCTGACTGCTTGGAGATGATAGTAGGAACATTGGAGCGCATTGCCTCCAATGGAGAAATACCAAACGGCTCTGAAACCGAAGGCATAATATAGACATCCGACAATGCAAACATTTTCTGCACATCTGCTCCCCTAAGGAATCCAGTAAAATGAAACCTGTCAGAAATTCCCAGACGGGCAACATGATGTATACATCTGTTGAGCATATCTCCACTTCCTGCCATAACAAAACGGACATTGTCACATCTCTTAAGCACTTTGGCAGCTGCTTCTATAAAATATTCCGGACCTTTCTGGAAAGTCACCCTGCCAAGGAAAGTTACAACCTTATCCTTTACACCTCGCTCCACCTCAAGATTTTCCCTTCCGCTAAAATCCACTGCATTATGCACAGTTACAACTTTTGCAGGATCTATACCATACCTGTTTATGACAATATTTCTCGTAAGGTCACTAACAGCCATCACACAGTCGGCAGCCTCCATACCTTTACGCTCAATATCGTAAACCCTTGTATCTATTTTGTCATCGCTGCTTCTGTCAAACGAAGTCGCATGAACATGAATGACAAGAGGTTTTCCAGTAAGTTCCTTTGCAGCTATTCCAGCAAGATATGTAAGCCAGTCATGGGCATGGATGACATCGATTTCATCCTTATGCTGCATGGCTATGGTGGCTCCCACCATAGCATACCTTGCAACTTCTTCCATCAGATTAGCCCCGTATTTACCGGAAAACTTGTATTTCTGTCCATAATTGATTCTAAAACTGGTTACCTGCTTACGCCTCTCTTCCTCAACCATTTTGGAAAAATCCTCAGGATCTACATAGGGAACCATATTGGAATCAATATGTACAAATCTCACTTTACCCAAAAACTCGTCAACTGACTTTGATACCGTATCAACAGGAACATCACTTGCATTGATAATGGAAACAGCGCTCTGGTCCTCGTCACCAGAGGCGGAAGGCATTACAAATAGCACATCGACATCATTGGCTGCAAGTCCCTTTGTCATGCCATAACATGCTGTTCCCAGACCTCCGGAAATATATGGAGGGAATTCCCATCCGAACATCAAGACTTTCATTTCTATTCCTCCTTATATTTGTTCATAAGATAATCTACTGCAAGCAATGCAGCGGTACTGCATGCACATGAAATAGCACCATGTGGCTCATGTGGAGGATCGCCGTCGTAAAGTTCTGAAAATGCACCCACACCATGCTTGATCATATCGTTGTAAAAACCTTCTGTCAGATACTCTGCCTTCTTGTAAAATGAAGGACCGGCCATACGGAAGCACATATCCACATAAGGGGCAAGAAGGAACGGGAAGGCACAACCCTGATGATATGCAAGATCCCTTTCTTTCTGAGAACCTTCATAAACCCCGCGATATTTTTCATTTCTCGGAGAAAGTGTCCTGATTCCGCGTGAAGTGACAAGTTCATTGCTTATCACCTGCATAACTGACATTTTAACTACGTCATCTACAGGAGAATAAGGAAGACAAACCGCATAAAGCTGGTTCGGACGCACATCCATATTGCGCCCACTGTCATTTACATAGTCGGCAAGATAACCTGCTTCCATATCATAGAACACACTTTGGAAATTACTGAGGACAAGTTCACGAACCTTGTTCCATCTTGATGCGAATGCACTGCGTTTGGCACCATACTTTGCCTCCATATCAAGGGCAAAACAAAGGGCATTGTACCACATTGCATTTGTTTCCACCTGATATCCGGACCTTTCAGTTACAGGATTCCCGTCAACGTATGCATTCATCCAGGAGAGAGCCACTCTATCCATATGAGCCCAGAGAAGGCCGTTCGGATACATTGATACTTCCGACCTTTTTCCCGGAGCATAACTGTCTATTATCGATTTAAGTGTCTTTCCATATTTTGTCCAGATTCTCTTTTCCTCACCTGTGAAGGAAATATATTTCTGGATAGCATCAGTCAGCAACAGCGGCGCCTCGACCTGTGTGGTTTTCTTTGTAAGTCTTGACTGTTCATCGGAAATAAGGTTATCAAGGATTTCCTCAAACTCCTTCGTATTTCCGTCAGCATACAAAGTAAGGCCTGGCAAAGAGAGTACAGTTTCCCTCAAAAGCCCTGTCTCTAACCATGAATAACCGGCATTAATCTGTTTATGGTCGTTTCTGCTGCAAATCAGCAAGTCCGCATTATGGGCCAGAATATCATGGTAGTCAGCCACATCACGAAGTTTCCGTTCTGTATCGGTACATTTTTTCTTCAACTGCTTCGGATTGGCCTCACTGACTGAAGCTGAAAAGACAACAGTATCTCCAGGCTTCATTTCAAGGACAAAATGCCCCGGAACAAAAAGGTCCTCCTTGCAGGCGAACCCTCTGCGCGATTCATCCGAATAAGTGACCCCATTGTACCAATAAGGCATATAACGGAATGACGACTTGCAACTCAACTGCATGTTAAGCGCAGGGAAGCCGTCATAAAGACAGAAAGAAACACCTCCATCAATATTTTCATACTCTGTATCAGCTTCAGAATTCTGGCTTGTCAGGCTATGTATATTCCTGAAAGCCAAAAACGGCTTGAGCATGAGTGTAACTTTGGAAGGTGCTTCCATAAGCTGGTATTTCACTAACACCTGATCATTGTCAGGAGCAAGGATAAAAGACTTTTTGAAAAGAACCTCACCTACCTTATAAGTAATGGAAGGAGCAGGATCCATATCAAAATCCACGATGTACTTGTGCCCCCTCGGTTCATACACATCACCATAGCAGTGTATTCCAAGATTGAACTGCTTGCCGTTTACAACCAGACTTTCGTCGAGAGAAGACAGCAGAACATACTTTCCTTTTCCGAAACGGTCAACAGGAACAGCAAGGAGCCCGTGATAACGCCTGGTATTACAAGCGATTATAGACGTATTGCAATACGCGCCTGTCTTATTCGCTGAAATGATTTCCCGTTTCAGTGAGTATGACAGATTTACAAGCTCAGACTTGTTGAATTTTAGAAAAGCCATACTAAATTATTTAATTTTATCACTACAATTCTTTAATATAACAGCACTGCGGCAAGGGAGATATAAATACAATGTATCTTCATAGGTCTGATTGCCGTTCTGCGATTTTTTATTGACTGTCAAATGCCTTTCTCCGGTTTTAATTCGTCCGAAACCGTCAAACACAGTATCATCACTGTCAAGGACAACTTCATATTCACCTGCCGGAGCAGCAAATCCATAGTCTGCAAAAGAAGATACCGGATTGAAATTGAGCGCAAAGATACAATTTATTCTTTTGAATATTAATATTTTTTTCTCTTCATCCTGCACAAGAAGTTCAGGAGCTTCATAAAGAAGTTTTTCCGAACGCACAAAACTTATCATAGCCCTGTCAAACAAGGCTAATGACCTGTATCTCAAATAATCCGCCTTAACAAGAGACCACTGGCGCCGGGCATATTTATATGACCATCCGTTTCCTTCCCTCGGAAAGTCTATCCACTCCGGATGACCGAACTCATTGCCCATAAAATTAAGGTATCCGTCTCCCGCTGTGCCTAAAGTCACAAGACGTATCATTTTATGAAGCGCTATACCGCGGTCAATGACAGGAGATTTCGAATCCTTGTCCATATGGAAATACATTTCCTTATCCATAAGCCTGAAGGCAATAGTCTTGTCTCCTACCATAGCCTGATCATGACACTCGGCATAGCTTATAGTCTTTTCGTCATCTCTCTTATTGGTAAGCTGCCACCACATTTCCCCCATACTCCACTTCTCGTCACTCAGTGTCTTGATCCATTTTATCCAATTGTCAGCTATACCCATACTCATACGGAAATCAAAGCCCACCCCACCGGACTCGAACGGAGCTGCCAGTCCGGCCATTCCGCTTACATCCTCCGCTATTGTTATGGCATCAGGATTGATTTCCTTTATGAGTATATTTGCCAATGCAAGATAGGTTACAGCAGACTCATCAACGCCTCCGTCAAAATATCTTTCATATCCGACAAAGTCCTTGCCAAGTCCGTGGTCCCAATAGAGCATGCTTGTCACACCATCAAAACGGAATCCGTCAAGATTATATTCCTCAAGCCAGAACTTGCAGTTTGACAAGAGGAACTGCTGGACTTCATGTTTTCCATAATCGAAACAACGCGACCCCCAAGCAGGATGACGTCCTCTGTCTCCACTGTAAAAATACAAGTCATCCCTTCCGTCAAAACGGCTCAGGCCTTCTGCCTCGTTATCTACGGAGTGTGAATGAACTATATCCATTATCACGGCCATCCCCATCCCGTGTGCCTCATCTACCAGTCTCTTGAACTCCTCCGGGGTACCGAAACGAGAACTCAAAGCGAAGAAATTAGACACCTGATAACCGAAAGAACCGTAGTAAGGATGCTCCTGAAGAGCCATTATCTGAATAGTGTCGTACCCTAAAGATGCGGCATATGGCAGCACACTCTCTCTAAACTCGTTGAATGTAGCCACTTTTTCCTGTTCCGAACTCATTCCGATATGACATTCGTAAATCAGAGGATGATTCCTCCTTGCCGGTCTCTTGTTTTTCCATATATATGGCTTCGCAGGCTCCCAGACCTGAGCGCTGAACA
>CALADR010000033.1 GCA_937890845.1 uncultured Bacteroidales bacterium
ATAACGATTAAAACCGTTTAACTTGAAATTTTTCAGCAAATGGAGTTAAAACTTGAAAGGCCTATTCTGTTTTTTGACATAGAAAGCACTGGACTCAACATTGCTTCGGATGCAATCATCGAACTTAGCTTCGTAAAAATACTGCCAGGAGCCGAGGAGAGGATTAAAACATGGAGAGTAAAGCCATGGGATTATATTAACAATTGCCAGAAATGCATAACACCAAGCGCACATGCTATCCACGGCATAAGTGACAGTGAACTGGAAAATTGCCCAAGATTCAGTGAAATAGCGGATGAAGTGCTCGAATGGCTGCAAGGGAGTGACCTGGCAGGATTCAATTCTACAAAATTCGATCTCCCGATGCTTGCGGAAGAATTGGAAAGAGTGCGCAAATATACAGGCAAAGACATTGATGTGAATCTGCACGACATGAAAATGGTAGATGTGCAGAATATTTATCATGCCATGGAGCCGCGCAATCTTAAAGCAGCATACAGGTTCTACTGCGGACAGGAGTTGGAAAATGCTCATGCTGCAGAAGCCGATACACTTGCAACATACGAGGTATTGAAATCTCAGCTGGACAAATATCCAGAAACTCTCAGAAACGATATAGATTTCCTGTCAAATTTTTCAGAAAGGCAAAAAACAGTAGATTATGCAGGAAGGCTTACTTTCAATGATAAAAAAGAAGCTGTCGTAAATTTCGGAAAACACAAGGGAAAGACAGCCAAAGAAGTTTTCCAGACTGAGCCGTCATATTTCAGTTGGATAGAAAACGGTGAATTCACACTGGATACTAAAAGGCAGTTCGCCCTGCTGAAGCAAAGGTTCGAATCCGAAAGGAAAAATGCAATTGCTGCAAAGAAAGCTCCTCTTTCCGAAGAACAGCTTGACGCATCCATCAGCCAGTTGAAAGAGAAATTCACAGGAAGACTATTCTAGGCACATGAACATAATAGTCAAAACATTTGGAAACGGCAGGATTTACTGCCGTCCTGACACCACTTGGGAGAGAGAAAACAAGGATTTTTTCTCTCCTGATGGTATCAGAGAGTACTTATATACTCCTGTATTGTTTGCAAGGGTCTCCAAAGCCGGGAAATGCATAGGAATGAAATTCGCATCCAGATATTACGATTCAATCGGATATGGAATGCTGATTTACAGAGCAGACCAGATGGACGGAAGCCAAATGTCCTACGCATCTTCATCTTGCATGGACCATACTTCCATACTTCCTTTCCCAATGTATAACAGGTTAACTTTGGAAAGCGGAACTAATATTTTCAGAATACTCAAAAACGGTACTGAAATATACTCTACTGACAGAGGCTCTACCGGCATTATAGAAGAAGGCTTGTGCGAAGCCTCTGCTGCAGTTTCAGTACGCTCTGGAGATATGATAGCTATAGAATTGGCTGAACCTGACAAACTTGCCGACATTAATACAGACGGAAATCAAACAAATATAGCAGGCACATTTTGCGAAAATGACCTGTTTGACTTCAGAATACTTTTCTAAAAGCCCATTTGATATTTTAACTGGAATGAGCCACTCATGGGAATCGAACCCACGACCTACGCGTTACGAATGCGTTGCTCTACCGACTGAGCTAAAGTGGCTTTGTAACTCCTACGATATATAATCTCAAAGGGACTGCAAATGTACAAAATTATTTTTCTAATACAATATGTCTGACACCAAATACGACATTATAATAATCGGAGGAGGAGCGGCAGGATTATCTGCTGCCATAGGCGCAGCCTCAACCTCTCCCGAAGCAAAAATAACTGTTCTTGAAAAAATGCCGCGTCCAGGGCGAAAGATAATGATAACCGGGAAAGGCAGGTGCAATCTATCAAACATAAAAGAGTGGACAGAATTTTCGGCACACATACACCCGAAAGCAAATTTTCTGAAACCGTCATTCTATAATATGAATCCGGAAAAGACTGTCTCGTTGTTCAACGAAGCAGGGATGGAAACTGTCACTGAACGTGGAGACAGAGTATTTCCAGCCTCACATATAGCATCTGATGTAGTCGATGCCCTGGTGCGCACTGTCTCCGGATACGGTATATCAATAGAAACTGGTACTGAAGTTGAAAATATTGCTTTCAATGAGGATCTTAATTACTTTGAAATTTCATGTAAAGACGGGAAAAGCCGGTTGTGCAGAAAAGTAATAATCGCTACCGGAGGGCTGTCATATCCTGCGACAGGATCTACAGGAGACGGATACCGCTGGGCAGAAGAATCCGGTCACAAAATTTCCAGACTGTTCCCATCTCTTACAGCCCTTGTTCCGGAAAACTATAAAATATTTGATTCACGCGGGCATATTGACAGAAACACTCCGATGTCCGAAGCCGGAAAATTGCTTGAAGGCAATCAAGTCAAAAACGTTAATCTCACACTTTGGCTAAACGGTAACATTGCACAAGAAGAATTTGGTGACATTGACTTTACGGACGGAGGAATAGAAGGTCCGGCAGGCTTCAAAATCAGCAGAAAATGCGTTGAAGCCGTAATGAACGGCACCAAAGCTTATATAACTCTGGACTTGAAGCCGGCTGTAAGTAACGAAGCCCTGCACAGCAGAATAACCAAGCTTTGGAAAGAAATAGGCGAAGACAGGAGGAGTTTCCATAAAAGTTATAAAGAAAAGTTCAATGTACTTTTAGGTAAACTTTTGCCGCATTCACTAATTCAAGGGTTCATGAAATGCAACCCGTCTGCCGACCACAAGACTGTAGCAAAATATCTGAAAAACTGGAGGTTCAACATCGCAGGATATGTAGGCTACGAAAGATGCGTGGTCACAGCCGGAGGCGTATCACAAGAAGACATTACAGCCAAAACTCTCGAATCCAAAAAACGCAAGGGCATGTACTTCGCAGGAGAAATG
>CALADR010000034.1 GCA_937890845.1 uncultured Bacteroidales bacterium
ACAATATGTTTGACCCATCTTCACGCAGACCATATAGCAGGATTACCTGGATTTTTACTTACAATTGGTAATTATGGAAGAACTGAACCTTTAACAATAATAGGACCTAAAGGTATTGAAGATATTTATAGTGGTCTTTCTAAAATTTTCCCAGAAATACCTTTTGAAGTTGAAATTAAAGAATTATTTTTGACAGGATATTTAAAATAGAAATTTGAAATGAACATTTTGACATTTGTTTTACAGGCAACGGCAGGACAGCAGCCGGCAGGCGGCGGTTGGGAAATGTGGGTTATGCTGATCCTTATTATTGTGGTGATGTGGTTTTTCATGATCAGACCACAGAGAAAACAGCAGAAAGAACTCCAGAAATTCCGCGACGGATTGAAAAAAGGCGATAAAGTGGTAACTATCGGAGGAATCTACGGTACAGTAGTAGAAGTTAAGGAGAAGACTCTTCTTATTGAGGTTGACAGCAGCGTAAAGCTGAAAGTTGACAAAAACTCAGTTGTAAAGGACTTTTCCGATACAGTACAGCAGTAAATTTGATTTGTTTTAGAAATTGTTTGGGTTTCAGACAGTTTCTTGGAAGGTTTTGATTTTCCGGAAAAACGGAAACCTTCCGAAGATTGGCGTATCAGATGCGGAATCTTTTAAATAAAATATTACAGTTTCTGAATATCAGCGGGAGAGACTGGGCAGTATTTCTGCTCTCTCTCCTGCTGGCGTTCAGTATATGGCTTATTCACAACCTTTCATTGAAATACACTGAATTTATGCAGGCATCTGTAGTGGCCGAGTGTAATATTGAGGGGCATTCAGGTGTTTCTGCCAATCGTTGTGATATTATTGCAAGGGGACAGACTACAGGCTATAATATTATCAGCAACGGTCTTTTCTCAAAGAACCGCAAGGTTACAGTCAGGTTCGAGCCTTCTGTAATGAAGCTGAAAACAGGAGAGTTGTACTATATCACTTCTTCTGACCTGAAGGAGTCTGCTCATCTTATTTTCGGTGACGATGTACAGCTGGAATATTTCATTACTGATACTCTTTTTTTCCGGTTCCCGTATGAGAGTCACAAGCGGGTTGCTGTCAATCCTGTCCATATTATTGACTTTGCACCTCAGTATATGGCATCAGGAACATTGAAGGTTGAGCCTGATTCTGTGACTATATATGGCGAGCCTCATCATCTTGAAGATATTTGTCAGGTCAATACGGAAGCATTGAAACTGAATGATATAAGATCAAATGTTCACGGGATGGCAAAACTGGAGAAAATCAACGGAATCAGACTTTCCGAAGATGTGGTGCATTATTCCCTGCCTGTTTCAAGATTTGTAGAAATACCGGTTTCTGTTCCTGTACAGACCAGAAATGTTCCTCCTGGAAAAACATTGATGGTGTATCCGTCGACAGTAACGGCGACATTGAAATGTGCTTTTCCTCTGTCATCCGATTTGACGGAAGGTATCCGCTTTTGCATTGACTATAATGATTTTTCCTCGTCTATTGGCGGCCGCTGCATCCCTAAAGCCGTTTCTTTACCTGGAGGAGTCTTGGACTATACTCTTGAACCAAAAGTCTTGAAGGATGTGCGATGAAAACACTTGTGATAACCGGAGGAATCGGCAGCGGAAAGTCTGTAGTTTGCCGGTATTTTGCCTCCAAAGGCATTCCTGTCTATGATTCGGACAGCAGGACTAAAGAACTTTATGATACTGATTATAACCTCGTTTCCACAATAGAGTCAGCAATGGGATGTAAGGTTACAGATGATTCAGGTAGAATAGACCGTAAGGCTTTGTCATCAGAGATTTTTTCATCTCCGGAAAAATTAAGCATTCTGGAATCAATAGTCCATCCTGCCGTAAAGTCGGATTTCATATCGTGGCGGAATGCCTGTCACGACGTTCCCTTTGTTGTCATGGAGTCGGCGATAGTTCTGGAGAAACCATTGTTCAATGATATTTCAGACAAGGTTCTTTTAGTAGATGCTCCTTTTGAGACAAGGCTGCAGAGGGCATGCAAAAGAGACGGGGCAGACAGGAATGCCATAATGTCGAGAATGGAGAATCAGAAGCTCCTTAATGATATTTCCAACGGAAAAACCAAGCCAGTGGTTGATTTCCTGATAGTCAATGATTCTGATATGGATTCATTGCTCAGACAGGCTGACAGCGTATATGATTCTTTTTAGGGCGCGGGGGTGTTCAGCTACCAAAAATTACTAGAATACAACGACCTGTAAAAATAGGGTGTCAAATTAGAAACTGTTTGAGAATTGTTCAAAAAACGCAGCCTTAAGCATTTGGCACAAAACTACATATATGTTTTGGATTCAGGCACTTTGAATTATTCTTCCTGAAAACATCCGTATGTGGACGACTTTTGCTATCTTTGCAACTTGCATTATGATGTCATTGGACATTCATCATGACGTTTACAAACTGTTAAAATTTTATATTTATGAAAACTGATCTTACAAAGATTCTTTCTGTCTCAGGACAGAGCGGTCTCTATCTTTATATCTCACAGGCCCGCACAGGAGCCATTGCAGAGTCTCTTTCAGACAAGAAAAGGACTTGTTTCGGCCTTACAAGCAGAATAACAACTCTTGCGGATATCTCTATCTATACAGATGAGGGGGAAATCAAGCTGAAAGATGTTTTCCTTAAAATGAAAGATGTTCTCGGAGAGGCTGATGCCCCTGCTGCCAAATCTTCAGCAGAGGAACTCAAGGCATTTTTTGAGAAGGCTTTGCCTGACTATGACAGAAACCGTTTCTATGTTTCACATATGAAAAAAGTGGTTGACTGGTACAATATTCTTCATAAATATGCCTCGCTTGACTTTGAGGAAGAGAAAGCTGAGGATGTAGAAGGTAAGGATGCAGAGTAGTCAAACTCAAACTATTATGCAGGCCGATAGAAAAACATTGCAGACCCTGACTTTGGGCTGTTCTAAGAATCGTGTGGATACTGAGCATATATTGGCTCAGGCCGAGTCTCTTTATGAGATACTTCCGGAGGATTGGACAGGGTATTCTGATATAAGGCTGATAAATACATGCGGTTTTATCGGGGATGCCAAGGAGGAGTCTATACAAGCTATTCTTGAGGCGGTCGAAAGAAAAAAAGCCGGCGATCTTGGCCGGCTTATAGTTTTCGGATGCCCGTCTCAGCGGTACGAAAAGGAAATGCCTGAACTAATCCCG
>CALADR010000035.1 GCA_937890845.1 uncultured Bacteroidales bacterium
CGTTACCTCTGATGTTGATAAGGACGGCATTTACAATGCCTGTGTAACTCTCGGGCTGATATGACAGCTATCTATGGTATGGAGGCGGAATCTATTTTTTATTAATAGTATTTATAAGTACTGTGCAAATCATAGAATATCAATAAGTTAATAATTTGTAAATCTTGAGAAAAGGATATGGAGAAAATATATGATTTCTTGATTGTAGGACTTGGAGGTGCAGCCGGTAGCATGATGCGCTATGGGGTTACTCTTCTTTTTGCGGCATTGGGGTGGCCGGGCACTTTTGCAACAATGTCTGTCAATATCGCCGGATCTTTTGTAATAGGATGTCTTACTGCGTTTCTGACTGATTCTTCGGCACTACTGTTTCTGACAATTGGACTTTGCGGAGGTTTTACGACATTCTCTACATTTTCAATGCAAAGCGTCCGTCTGTTCCAGGACGGAAAGTTCTTTCCTCTGATTCTCTATGTAGCCGGGACTGTAGTCTTATGTATAGTGCTTGCCTGTCTCGGGTACATACTTGGAAAAAATTATTTGTCTGAACGATATGGCGTATAGAGTATAAAAAAGTCTTCTTAACTTTGCATAGGAAATTGAGTTGTAATTATGTTTGCAGAAGATATCGCAGGAAATAGGAAACTGATAGTGGAAGAGCTTGCCGCAACAAAACGTGATGGAAGGGAAAAGCTGGTAGAGTTTATGGATAAATACGGATTCTTCGATGCTGCTTCTGCTTCGCATGATGCATCAAGAGGAGGTACTGCCAATCATTCTTTATGGAGCCTCTGGTTTGCCAGAGACATTCTCAAATCAATCCAAAGACAACATCCTGATACGGATATTCCAGAAGACAGCCTTATACTGGCATGTCTTTGTCACGACATATGCAACTGTAATTATCCTAATATAAAAGATGCGGAGCATGGTCTCAGATCTCGCGAAATCCTGATAAAAACAGGATTTGAATTTACTGACGAGGAACTGGATGCCATAGCTTCTCATAGTTCCGACACATTGCCGGGAGCAGAAGAAGCCAGTTCATGGCTATCATCCGACCTAACATCACGTCTGCATTGTATCCTGCATTATTCAGATGCCAGAAGTATTGAGTTTGCTGACAGTATCCCGTTTTCAGCTCAGCCTGAACATCTTGCAGATCCTGTCTGGAATGATGCCTCGGTTTCCTGTCCGTCAGACAGGTTCATTAAGCATCCGTCCCGATGGAGATAATGCAGATGTTGTCATTCTTAGTGACGGCAACAGCTTGTATGCTTCAGCATTCCTTTCTGAAGAAAGCAGCAATGGTAATCCTCCGGTATATCGCTCGGACAAAGTCCTTTTCGGCTATACCGACCTCATTTTCTATCTGTCACGCTTTCCAAAGTACC
>CALADR010000036.1 GCA_937890845.1 uncultured Bacteroidales bacterium
AGTTCGCCCTGGCAGGTTCCCATTCCCACTCTGGTACGTCTTCTGAGGTCTGTTAGGTTATGTACATCAAGTTCTTTAGCTGCATATTCAACTTCGCCTACAGTTACTTCCTCACACTCGCATACCAGGCTTGCTTCATATTCATCCTTAATGGAAATATTATTTATAAGGTCACCATGCCTTCCTGCAGTTGCCTTGTGCTGTGTAGAAGGCTTTGCCCATATCTTTTTTGAAATCTCGTCAATGTTTTCAACTTTTGAGCCTGGAAGAGGTTTTGTCATTGTCTCGCATTTACGCTCGACTCCGAGTTTTTTGCATACTGCATCGGCAGCCCATTCTCCCATAAGCCTGTACGTCATCAGTTTTCCTCCGGTTATGCTGATAAAGCCCTTTATTCCGTCACGAGTCTCGTGGTCAATAAGTACTATGCCACGGCTTATGTTTCTTCCGGAAGGGTCATTGTCTGCTGATACCAAAGGCCTGACTCCCGCATATGCACGGAGAATTCTTGTTGTGGCAAGGGACGGTGCAAGTTTTGCTCCTTCTGAAAGGAGCACATCGACTTCATCCTGAGTGACTTTCATATTGTCAACCTCTTCGAAAGGAACCCTGCTGGATGTAGTTCCGATGACGCAGATGGTATCACCAGGGACGAGGATGTCGGCATTTGCCGGCTTTCGGCACCTGTTCAGGACTACATTGTTCACCCTGTGTCCGAAAATCAGCAGAGCGCCCTTTGAAGGGAACATATTTATGGCAGCTCCTGCCATTTCAGCTATATGATGTCCCCATATTCCTCCTGCATTGACGGTTACAGGAGCATAGTATTCGCTTTCCTGATGTGTTATGTGGTTATAGACTTTCACTCCTTTGACAGTGTCACCGTCTTTGATGAACGATTTCAGTTCTGTATAGACGAGAACTGTGGCTCCGTGGAGTTTTGCGTCCATTATATTGGCACTGGTAAGTCGGAACGGGTCAACAGAGCCGTCAGGAACTCTTACAGCGCCTGTAATTGTCGGGTTTACTGAAGGTTCAAGTCAAGAATCGACAAAAGTTGCCTGATATCCCAAGTCATCTTCAGGCAGAGTGATGAAGAATCCGTCTGTTTCCTCTACACAATGCCTGGCAATTTTACGGAGAATCATGTTCTCTTTTATACATTCCTCTGCTGATTCCCTGTCGGTGACGGCGTAGCGTGCCCCGCTGTGTAGAAGACCATGGTTTCTGCCGGTAGCACCTGTAGCAATATCCATTCTTTCAATGAGCAGGACCTTAAGGCCTCTCAAAGCACAGTCTCGAGCTGTTCCAGCTCCTGTAATACCGCCTCCGACAATGATAACGTCAAATTCATTGTCTTTATTTCTGCCAGTAACTGTCATAATTATGATGATTTCAATACGAAATACAAAGGTATTAATTTATTTTCGAATATCATATATAATCGTATATTGTTTCTGGATTTATGTTAAATTTGGCCCTGAAATCAGAATATTAGCCTTGGAAGTAAGTATGAGGAGATTTGATTATTTAGCACTAGTGGTGTTTTTGATACAGTTTGTCAGTGTAAATTCGTATGCAGGCGTACTTTGCGGGTCAGATGAGGACTCAGTTTCTGCCGGTAAGGATTCCGGTGCTGTTACAGCAGATGATAGCAGAAAGGGAGTGGGGAAGGTTGCTTTCAGATACGATGTGGATTTTGAGATGAATTTCGACAATCGTGAGTATGATGCAGCTGAGATCTCTGAATCAAGGACAGTTTTCGGTGCAAGGCTGACTCCTTCTATAGGGCTTTCTCTTAAAGAACGGAAAGGAGGGGCTCATAGCCTTATGCTTGGAATAGATGTCATGAAAGACTTCGGGGACTCTCCTATAACTCCGGATATTTCCACAGACCCGAATTCTCCGGAACTTGCCAAAGGTCAGGTCAACAAGGACTTGTTCAGAGAGATAACGCTTTGGTATAAATACAGTTTTACGGCAGGGAAAACGGATATGGATATCATAGCCGGTATTTTTCCGCGCCGCTTTATGACAGGTAATTATTCCAATGCTTTTTTTTCGGATTCCCTCCGTTTTTATGACA
>CALADR010000037.1 GCA_937890845.1 uncultured Bacteroidales bacterium
GGCAACAGGTCCGGCTTCGTCTGTTATGATACCGGACAGTCGCCCGCCACCGTTCTGGATGGCAGATGCATCTTGTCCGAAAGCAATGGACGGCATCGATATGAACAGCAAAGCACTTGCGACAAGTGCCGTAATGATGCTGCACACTGATGACAATGTTGATTTTAGCATAAAAAATTGGTTGTTAATTTATAAATTGCCCTGAAGGTTCCGAAAATGAAACAGGAACTTTAAAAGGCGGTCCAATTCAAATTAATATACAGTTTGGGTGCGAAAGTAGTCAAAAACTGCGAAAACAATGATAATATACTGAATTTTTTTTAATTTACCTTGGCATCAAATAATCTTGTCTCAAAAAAATATTATTTTTGTTCTGTTGAAAACATTCTGCAAAGACGGAGTACATGCAGACTTACTAATACACAAGACAAATGAGATACTTCATAAGAGCTATAAAATATTTCCTGTATTTCACGGTAATATTCGTTGTTATAATATCCGGGCTCGTACTTACCGGAGCGGCAGAAGGAAACATATCTACCATGTTCATAGGAGGATACAGCGCACTGTGGAAAATCGCTATATTCTTTGCAGTCATAGCTGCCATATATCCAAGCGTAGGATTTATGACAAGAATGGCTGCTACGACCGGAAGTTGGGAAGAAAACAAGGACGAAGTCATGACATTCATGACCAACAGGGAATATGTCCTCGAAACTTCGGGAGTCGGCACTATGACATTCAGGAAGACCGGAGCAAGCAGATTTACCAGAATGTACGAAGACAGAATCACCCTAACTGCCAAAATCGGGGGCATAGAAGTTGAAGGGCTCAGAAAAGATGTGATGAGAATCGTAACAGGGCTGGAAAGCAGGCTTGGAGGCAGATCCACAGAGGAATAGCACAACCGCTTCCCTGCTCTGAAAACAAAACACATAAGCAACTCCGCAGCACGCGGAATAATCTTTTTTGCTATGAACGAGTTGAAGACAGTCGAGAAATTCTCGGAACCGATGGCGGCACGCCTTGCGGCAGCCAAACTGAAAGACAACGGGATTGAAGCTGCAATCTTTGGAGAAAGCTCATCTTTCCCGTCAGTCAACTATGACGGACCTATCGAACTCAAAGTCAATGAAGCAGACTATGAACGCTCATTGAGCATTCTGGCAGCTTCCGACAAAGCCGAATAAAAGTCCTCACCGAAATAACGTTCTATAGGTTCGCGTAGAAATTCATATACGCGGACCTTTTCTTTTCTTCCCTTTTCAAAAGCATCCCTGCAGATTTCCCATCTGTGCGGATTCAAGGCTTTCATACCGTTGCTAAGAGTCGAAACCCTTATAGGATAAAGCCAGCAGGATATGGGCTTGCGAAAGTCTCCTTCCCCATTAAACCAGCATTTCTCCATAGAGCAGAAGCAGTTTCCTCCGCCGTCAAAATGTGCGAAGGCACACTCTTCGCTTCCCGGTACAAGTGGAGTCACCAGATCCCCGTCCGCATCCACTTCAAAAAAACCTGTCTCCGAGACTCTCTCCCTGCCTTTCTGGCTCATAAGTGGGGAAAAAATCTTGTAATTCTTCTCTATCGCCTCTGTTTCAATCTCTTCCAAAGGAGCGCCGCTATCTCCGATAATGCAGCAGCATCCTTTACATTTCTCATAGTCACAGGCAAAATACTCTGTCAGGATTTCATCTGAAACCAGACAGTCGTCAATCTGTATTATTGCAGGTCTGTCGTATCTCATATAATTAAAGTTTCGCAAGTGATTTATTACTTAATATGCTCTTGTTCCGCCAATCGTCGGGCAAAATTCCTTGCCTGCATCACGGACGTACTACATACTCGACTTTTCCGCTGCTGTCCAGCAGATATACCATTTCCTTTACCTGATCTGCTGTAACTGCATCAATTTTTGCCCCATAGTCCGTATGAAGATCCTTCCCGTCTGAAAAACGTCTGGTAATCATATCGACCCAATATCTGGGATCCGCCATATAGGAGGCAATCCTGTTTTTGAGAACAGTCTTGTAAAATGACAGCTTTTCGTCAGACAAGTTATTGGCAGCCAGTCCCTGAAGAGCGGACCTCACGGCAAAAAGGGTATTAACAGGGACAAAACCTGCAATATTCTCGGAAAATCCCTCTGGCTCAAGCTCTTCTACAGTCAACATAAGATTAAACCTGTCACGCGGGACCACAGAAAAGAAATCAGACACATTCACTGATACAGGAATATCTGAAAGAGACGACATAAGAGCATCTTCAACAGCCATCGAAGCCAGTTTTGCCACCATGTATGAAGATGCGGTCAACTGCACAGGAGCAGACATAGCCACGTCTATGCTATTTGACATTCCATCCAGAATGTATGTAGATTCTCCGGAAATAGGCTGGAAAGCCTGGCTTGTGCGAGGCATAATCCTGTTTGCAACTTTGAATGCACCAAGGTAGTCCTGAAGCTTTCTTTTCAGTTCATACTCACTGATATCGCCGACAATAACCAGCACCCCGTCATCTGCCTTTGAAAACTGCTTCCTGAAAAAAGACTCAGCCTCGTCCTTCAATGTCCGGGAAAGCCCGGCCTCAGACTTAAATACCGAATACCTGTATCCAGGACACATAAGACTGTCTATAGCGACATACCGGCTTCTTCTGGAACCTTGTTCAGACAATAACTTAAGTCTCTCGCATTCAAGATAATAATTAAAAGCCCCATCATCAATCTTCTCAAATTCTGTTATTCCGGCCAAGGCTTTCATAAGGAAATCCAGAGATCCTGCAGGTGCGGAACCATATATTCCTATATCTGAAACCCCGGCACGGTAGCTCATTGATATATCTTTTGCAGACAAAAGGTAGCCGAAATCATCAGATCTGATACCCCTTATATTGCATAGGCCCAACATATCTGCATAAAAGGCGCCATGTCCTGCCTCAAGGTTATTGACAGAAGCTGTGCCACCCCGTATTATCATAGAGTACCAGAACCTTCCTCCTGATGGAATATTTTTATAAACGACTTTCATACCGTTCGAAAAAATCCAAAGCTGTCCGCCAGACAAAGGCTCCTCCTTGACTTTTTTAATTTTACATCTTTCCGATACTACATTAAAGCCTGTGGTATCATCAAGATTCCCGCTTCATCAACGATACAAGTATCCGCAGTATAACTCAAAGACAAATTTCCAGTACTGTTCAGTAGCGATGAAGAGAACTTATTGAAAAATCTGCTACCTTCTACATCGGGAAGGGCACTAGACTCAAAAAATCCGCTTTTATCTGCATTTGATGAAAGAGAGGAGCCATACAGATATGATGAAACACACCTGTTTACAAAGACATCATTACCTTTCAGTGCAGATCCTGCATCACGGACAAACTTCCTGCCGACCATCTTACGGGCAGCAGAGTACTCAGTTGACGAAACCCCTTTGGACGCGATTTTCGAAAGAGCCAATGTAACTGCCGTGATTGCCGGCTCAATACTCTCCGGAGCAGTTTTCACAAAAACTTCAAACTTTTCGTCACCATCCCAGTCCGAACTTCCCCTATAACCATATCCAATTTCCGCCACTGGGATTCCCAAGGCGAAGAAATCCTTATAAAGCCTTTTCTGCAATATGAGCCCCAACTCATTCCCCATACGCAAAGACACGACAGGAAGAACAGTTCCCATAAATTCAGACGGAGTCCTTGGCAATGAATATACGGCAGACAGAGTAGCAACTGCAGCACTTGTGTCCTTCACTGCAAGAAAAGAAGTACTGTCACCTGGAATCCACGAATACATATCAGTATATTCCGCACGGTCTGCATCCGGAACAAACAGCGAAAGCATTTTCATTTTGTCTGCCACTGCGATTCCTGCTATATCTCCGGAAACTACTATTGCCTGCCCGCAGTTTTCATGCCCGCGCTCTGCAAGCATATCAGAACACAATCTGGTCATATCAAATGCCAGCAAAAGAAGAGAATCCATAACTGCCGTACCGCCAGACAGACTCACATCTTTGAAGCTGAATACTACTGCATTGCCTCTCTTTTCTATATAACCGTTTCTGCCACACTTAACTCCGTTTGACCGAAGAAATGATTCCGGAGTCCTCTTCCCGAATACATCCGTTCCAGAAAGACATTTTCTGGCAATGCTCTGCAAAGTATCCGCACAAACCGGCTCACCGGAAACAGACGAATCCGCTAGAGCAGGAACCCCTGTCTTCCACACAAGAGACAAATCAGCGACTGCCTTACGTGTTTTGTTTGTCACCAAATAATATGATATACCGTCAGGCAATACGCCCTTCGAGACTGCCGGGTCATCAGGCAATGAAGCAAGACTTTGCGCAAATGCAAAATCAGGCAGGTACAGCGACAATATCAGTAAAAATAAAGTCAGATATATATTTTTATTCATCATTAGTACTGTTTTAATGCAAAATTACAATAAAAATTTCCTATTTTTGCATTTACGTGTTTCTGAATAATGGAATTGAACAAAAATATTGAATAAGACTATGAAAAGAATCCTCATTACTGTCGCAGCAGCGATGTTTGCTGCCGGCGTTGTTGCAGCTCAGGACATGCAGCAGGCAACTGACACCTACAACAATGGTGCTATGGCTCTCCAGATGGGAGACAATGCCGGCGCACTCAACTATTTCAAACAGGCTCTCACTATGGCTGAAGCTTGTGGCGAAGAAGGTGCAGACATGATTGCAAACTGTAAAGACGTACTGCCTAAAGTCGAGCTCGCAATTGCAAAAGATTTCATCAAATCAGACAACTTCGACAAGGCTATCGAGCAGCTCAACAATGCTATAGCTTCTGCAAAGCAATACACTAATGAAGAAGTTGCAACAGAGGCTGCAGAGCTTATCCCTCAGGTGTTCATGTCACAGGCAGGCCAGTTGCTTAATGCAAAAGACTATGCAGGTGCGGCTGCAGCATATCAGAAAGTAGTAGCTGCCGATCCTGCCAACGGAACAGCTCTTCTCCGACTCGGTATGGCATTGGGTGCACAGGGAAAGATAGCAGAAGCAGAAGCTGCATACACAGAGGCTATGAAGAACGGACAGGAGAAGCCTGCTGCAAAACAGCTTTCTACAATGTATGTAAAGCTCGCTGCATCAAACCTCAAGGCAAAGAAATATCAGGAAGCCATTGACAATGCAGTAAAGTCAAATGAATTCCTCGAGAATGCTACTGCAATGCAGGTTGCAGGAACTGCTGCTTCACTTGTAGGCAAGAATGCAGATGCTGTAAAATATCTTGAGAGCTACATCGCACTTGCTCCTAACGCACGTAATGTCAACCAGATGTACTACACTGTCGCAGCTCTTGCCCAGCAGCTCGGTGACAACGAGAAAGCATGCGGTTACTACAAGAAGATTGCCGGAGACCCTAAATTCGGTCCAGCTGCAAAACAGCAGATTGAAGCTCTGAAATGTAACTGATAGATTCTGCAGATGACCCCCGCAAACAAAAGGGAACTGGAGCTTTTGGCTCCTGCAAGGAATATTGACATCGGCAGCGCAGCCATCGACTGCGGTGCCGATGCAGTATATATTGCAGGCCCGAGATTCGGAGCAAGACAAGCAGCAGGCAATGAGATAGAAGACATCGCCAAGCTTTGTACATACGCTCATAAGTTCGGTTCAAGAATTTTCATTACACTGAACACCATACTGTTTGATAACGAACTTGAAGA
This sequence comes from uncultured Bacteroidales bacterium, assembly GCA_937890845.1. Lineage (GTDB taxonomy): Bacteria > Bacteroidota > Bacteroidia > Bacteroidales > UBA932 > Cryptobacteroides. The sequence goes on from CALADR010000037.1 coordinate 5,708, forward strand.
TGCTGCATCGCAGCTGGCCAGGATTGAAGAAGCCGGAGCCGATGCCATAATCGTACAAGATCTGGCAGTAATGGAGATTGCCGAGCGGACAGGAATCTCCCTTCCTCTTCACGCTTCCACCCAATGCGCAATCAGGACTCCTGATCAGGCTAAATTTTATGAAGATGCAGGATTCTCCAGACTTATACTTGAACGCGAACTTTCTCTAGACCAGATTCATGATATCAGAAAAGCCGTAAGCTGCGAGCTCGAGTTCTTCGTACACGGGGCATTATGCGTCTGCTACAGCGGACAATGCTATATGTCAGAAGCAATAGCCGGACGCTCAGCCAACCGCGGTGCCTGCATGCAGGCCTGCCGTTCCCTGTATGATCTGGCTGACGGACAAGGAAACATACTGGTCCGGAACAAAGCTCTGCTGTCTCTTAAGGATTACAACTTGAAAAACAGGCTCAAAGACCTGGCTGATGCCGGAATCAGTTCATTCAAAATAGAAGGCAGACTTAAAAATGCTTCATATGTCAAAAACATAGTAAGAGACTACTCTTCAGCCATTGACAGACTTATATCAGCTTCTGAAAACAAATATTGCAGAGCCTCTTTCGGTAATGTCACAGGAGGTTTCACACCAGATCCGGACAAGACTTTCAACCGCGGATATACAGAACTTTTCATTGACGGAAAAAGGAGTAAATGGTCCACCTTCGACTCAGCCAAAGGTATGGGAGAGGAGATAGGCAGAGTAGTCAGGGTGTCTCCAGAAAAGAACAGGATTACCATACGCCCGACAAAGCAACTGACATTGCACAACGGAGACGGACTGTCTTTCGTTGCCGGGAACTCGGAAGTCGTCGGCTTTAGGGCAGATGTATGTTCTGGACTTGAAATCAAATGCAAAAGCATTCCTGAGTTATACGAAGGGGCGACACTGTTCCGTAACATAGATACCGCCTTTGAAAAGGAACTTGAAACCAACCTTCCGTCAAGAGAAATAGCGGTAAGACTCTCAATATACATTCGCAGGAATACTGATGACGGACACTACGTCTTAGAAACTTCCGCAACGAGCGAAGACGGGAGAATCATCGGATTATCAGAAGAAACAGAATGCCGGCCGGCTGACAACCAAGAGAGAATGGCAGCAGTATTCAGGCAACAACTCGAAAAGAAATCAGGACATTACAGATTCTCTGTCTCGGAAATTAGGACAGAAAGTTGTAAACTGCCTTTCATGCCTGTCTCAGCACTTAACGGCATGAGAAGGAAAATTGCAGCAAAGCTTGACGAGTCCAGATGCATAAGCCGGCCTCTTGCGAACCGGACAGCATCAAGACTGCAGACTGAACTTTCTTTTACAGCCGGCAAAAACATAAATGACAGGATTTCCTATAAATCCAATGTTTCCAACAAGCTTGCAGAAGAACGCTATCTCAAGGCAGGAGCCTGCTCCGTTGACAAGGCTTTTGAACTCGAACACCAGCCTGATGCCGAACTTATGAGAATGAAATACTGCATCAGGCACGAACTTGGCCTCTGTCCGAAGCAAAACAGAGGTTTATGCAAAGATGGTGAGTTATTCCTCCTGAACAACGGAAAGCGCTTTCCCCTGCTTTTTGACTGCAGGAAATGCGAAATGGCTGTACTTCCTAATAGTCCAGTATCTCGAAAGTAAGATCTACATCACCGAAATGCCCGGTCACATTGTCATTTTTTTCAATGTACCTGCGACTGAGTTTGCCACGCCAAACGATGTCATCTCTGGTATTGAAAGGAAGGTTAACCTCAAAGCCATAGCTTTTTGATGCGACCTTGACTACAGCCGAACACTTCCATGATGTACGGGTGCCGCCGTCATCTTCTGTAATCATAAAGGCACACTGTTCAAGCTGCTCGGTCCAGTCTGACACCAGAACAGCATTGAACGGTATGGCGGTGCCCGCCATATTCCTTTTTACAACTATCATAAAATCAGTAACAGCAGGAGTATAGAGTTTCAATTCAGCCTCTGTACTGGCAACAAAGTCTTCGACCGAACCTATTTTCACAAAGAGCTCCGATGCTCCGGAAAACCAGGAATCGAAGTTCCTCTTCAATACAATATCCTTCAGAACAAGTGTCCTGACACTTGAACTCCTCTTTACCTTTCCGGGAAACTGATATCCATGCTTTACATGAGGACTGTCTGACCTTGGACGAACAATAACAGACCCGCCGCTCCCCCAGTCTGGATCCTGCCTGCGCAAGATTTCCAGTGACGTATATTCTGCATCGTCATTCCTGTTTACAACCCATACCGGATTATTTCTCGCCATATTCTCATCTACAAGCACTTCTTCTACTGTCCGCATACCATTACCGTCCACAGCAAGCCGGTAGCCTATATTTGTTTCCGAGCCGTCAGACGGATCGAATGTTATAATAGGATACGTTTTCCCGTCCCAACTCTCTACAAACGGCCAATATATCTGGATGTCAGAAGATTGCAATGCTGCCAGATATGACTCTGCAGATACCGGAGTCCCGGGAACTCCTGTTCCGGACTTTAATTGAAAATCATTACCCGATAGAAGATGCTCCCCTATCAACTCTCTCAACGGTCTTTCATACCTTGTCTTTCCAGACTTGTTCTTGGAAGCAGAGAATGCATCGCCCACTCCGGCTCCAGGACTGGAGAAGAGGTCTTGCATAGTATATTCATCATCATAACCATTGTCAGATGATGATGAAACAGCATCAAAAACCTCTTCCAGATGTTCTTTTTCAAGCGGAAGCACCGATAGGATCTTAGCAACATCCTCTACTGCCACAAACGGCTCGTCTCCGTCTGAATGACTGTTGATGTCATTATCCAATTCCTCACAGGAAATAACTGCAACAAGTGAAAATGCTGCAGTAAGCTGAAGTACTAAATGTGTTGTTCTCATTGTTAAAAGTTTTTACAAAGAGAACAACTTATATCCGTTTTTCTGAAAAATAAACGTTTAAGTTAGAAAAACAGCCACACACACGACTGGAAAGCCTATTTGGAGAACCTGATAAAGCGATCTTTGCTGCTTAGATCTTTTACAGTCTCGACTTCTCCGAAACCTTTGTTCCTAAAAACCTCAGCTGTAGGCACTCCCAGAGCCTCATTTATCTCCACGAATCCTGTTCCTTCTTCTGAAAGCAGTTTTTCTGACCAGGCAGATATGGCTTCGTAAAATATCAGAGGCTGCTCGTCAGAAACGAATAAAGCCATAGCAGGCTCGTAGTCACAGACATTCTTTCTCATGAGTTTTTTCTCCATTTCCCTTATATATGGAGGGTTGCTCACTATTATGTCGAATTTTACATCTTCCGGGAAAACTGACTTTGTATTTTCAGCGTCAGGTCCGCCTAAGACATCAGCCAGAATAAAGGACGGCCTTTTGGCTTCAGTTTTTTTTATTTCAGCCTTAAAATCCTGTTTTTCAGCCACATCAAGAGCTTCGGGAGATATGTCCACAGCTATCACTTCTGCTCCCGGTACAGACAATGCCAATGTCCATGCTATGCATCCTGAACCTGTACACAAATCCAGAATCCTTACATTTTTTCCTCCAAAGGCACTCCTCATCCTGGCAAGACGGGAAGCTTCGGTTATGACACTTCGGCAAAGCTGTTCCGTTTCCGGACGTGGAATAAGAACAGCCGGACTCACATTGAATGTCCTTCCATAAAATTCAGTATGTCCCAGAACATATTGTACAGGCTCGCCTTCCTGCAGCCTTTCAAGAGCCGAATCCAACAAAGGCTTTTTCCCTTTGTCTATTTCATAGCCGGGATCAACAATATGCGTATAGTTTTTAGTGCCGAGAATCTCTTCACAAATCATCAGTACGATTGTCCTGGATTCCTCTGCACTATAAAGCGGCTCCAAATCTTTTGCAGATTCGGAAATAAAGTCTTTAAGCAACATTATATTACTTACGATTGGAATTAATTATTATCTCAGACAGAAATGCTGTCATGTCCATTCCTGCAGTCCTTACCATTTTAGGCACCAGTGATGCACTTGTCATTCCCGGAATCGTATTCACTTCCAGAAAATAAAGGCCGTCATCAGAAAGGATGTAATCGACACGCACGACACCGGAACAGCCGAGACGCTCATATATTTTTTTTGAAACACTCTGAATCTCCGCTGTCAGGCTGTCTGATATCTCCGCAGGACAAACCTCTTTGCTGAAACCATTGTATTTCGCATCGTAATCAAAGAATTCATGATCCGTGATTATCTCGATAACAGGAAGGGCAACGTTTTCCTTCCCGTTAAAATAAACGGCACATGTCAGTTCTCTTCCAGGAATATATTTCTCGGCAAGTACTGTCTTGCCCTCTGCAAACGCCTCCTCAACAGCAGAAGCTACCGCACTGCGTTCCTTAACCTTCACGACTCCGAAACTTGAGCCCCCGTCTGTAGGCTTGATGAACACAGGAAATCCGAGTTTTGAAGAAACCTCCTCCTCAAAGGCAGCCAAATCATCTCCCCTGCGCATGAATATGTCATCTGCACACTTCACATAATCAACATTCCTGAGATACCCTTTACATGAGAACTTGTCAAATGTCATAGCAGAAACAAATGAACTGCAGCTGCTGAACGGAACACCCAGCATTTCCAGATATCCCTGCATAAGTCCGTTTTCGCCAGGAGTTCCGTGCTGGACCAGGTATGCAAAGTCAAACTTTATCTTCTTGCCGTCAACAGAAACAGAAAAATCTGTTTTATCTATTTCAGGACGTTCGTTTTCCGATAATATGACCCTCATGGAGTTCTTATTGCGGTAAGCCGCCAGTGTCCATTTACCGAACCTCGCGAAAATTTCAAATACGTTATAAACCGCTCCGTCGATTCTGGAAGCGACAAATTCACCGCTACGGCAGGATACCTCCCATTCAGAAGAATCGCTACCATAAATGACTGCTATGTTTAAGTAATTGTTTTCCATTATTTTAAAAATCGAAATAATATTCTTCGGCTTCCTTCACTCCTGATGATGCATCATTGTCGCTGCCATCACAGTTCAAATTAAGGTGCATACCTGGAGGTGCAATGAACCTGTCTGTTTCAGATATATTCAAGGTCTTGTCTGCCAATACCTTCTTCATCCATATTCCCCAAATAGGAAGGGCCATATTCGATCCTCCTCCAAGCGAAAGGGATTCGAAGTGCACCTGACGGTCTTCCGCCCCGACCCAGGCTCCTGCTGTGATTGAAGGAGTATATCCGATGAACCATCCGTCCGACTGGTCGTTCGTAGTTCCTGTCTTTCCGGCAATTTCGCCTTTCAACCCATATTTGAATCTCAGCCTTATCGCTGTACCGCTGTTCACGACTCCCTGCATAAGATTTGCCATGAGGTAAGCCGTATGCTCGCTGATAGCCTCTCTTTTGCGTGTCGTAAAATCTGCAAGCACATTACCCATATTATCCTCGATTCTGGTTACAAATATCGGTGAGATGTAAACTCCTTGTGAAGGGAATGTGTTATATGCTGCGACCATCTCGTATAATGAAAGGTCAGCAGGCCCCACACATAGTGAAGGCACTTCCTCTATGTAGCTGCCTATACCCATTTTACGCATCATTTCAGCCATTGCATGAGGTCCGAACTGCTTCATAAGGTATGCTGAAATATTGTTACTGCTCTTCGTCAGACCCCACTTAAGAGTCACTGTCTGACCAATCCATTCATCCTTGTCAGTACTCTTTGGCGTCCAGGTTTTATCTCCCACTATAAATGTCTGCGGGACATTCACGACTTTGTCGCATGGAGACATACCCTCCTGCATAGCAAGTGTATAGAGGAAAGGTTTTATCGTAGAACCCACCTGTCTCTTGCCCTGCCTGATGTTGTCATATTTGAAATAACGGTAGTCAGGACCGCCGACATAAGCCTTTATATGTCCTGTCTGAGGCTCAATGGCCATAAAGCCTGCTCGGAGATGAGACTTGTAATATACTATTGAATCATCCGGAGTCATCAGTGTATCTATATACCCTTTTCCATCCCAGGAGAAAAGTCGCATATTCACTTTTTCCCTGAAACTTTTCTTTATCTCAGTCTCTGAAGCACCTCTTGCCTTCATTACACGATAGCGGTCACTCCAGCGGCGAGCCTGCGCCATGACCCTGTCCCTAGTAGCCTTATCCACATCATTTGAGAAAGGCTTGTTTGTCTTGCGCCTAAGATCACGCCAGAAACTTTTCTGAAGATCTTTTCCAAGATGCTCTGCTACAGCCTCTTCCGCATACTTCTGCATCTTATAGTTTATAGTAGTATATATGCGAAGACCGTCTTTGTCAAGATTGTAGGATGTGCCGTCAGGCTTCGTATTCTTGGTAAGCCAGCCGTAAAACGGATCATCCGCCCACTGGAGAGAATCTGTCACATAATCCTCATACTGGGAATATCTGGAACGCTTAGGTTCCTTCGCATTCATTGTCCTGCGAAGCATGTCCCTGAAATAAGGAGCAAGCCCTGCATTATGATCCTGGACCTGATATGACAGTGTTATAGGTATATTCTGTATGGAATCCCTCTCGCTTTCTGAAATGAAGCCGGCCTTTTCCATCTGCCCGATTACAAAATTCCTGCGGACAAGGGCTTTTTCCGGATTAAGTGCCGGATTATATCGAGTAGGCTTGTTGACCATTCCTACCAGCATGGCGCTTTCCTCGACAGTGAGGTCTGAAGGGTTCTTTGCGAAGAAAGTCTGAGCCGCAGCCTTCACGCCATAGGCATTGCTTCCGAAGAAAATGGCATTCATATACATATCCATAATCTCATTCTTCGTATAATTGCGCTCAAGCTTTACTGCAGTAATCCACTCCTTGAGCTTTATCCATACCATCTTTATATGGTATATGCCCGGGATACGCCTTCCGACTTCCGCCCTTGGGTACAAGGTCTTGGCCAGCTGCTGGGTAATGGTACTTCCTCCTCCCTGGCTGGAATCACTCATAAGCAATGTCTTTACAAGCACCCTGCCCAGACTCACGAAATCAATGCCTGAATGCTTGTAAAACCTCACGTCCTCGGTAGCAACGGCTGCCTCAACCAAGAACGGAGAAAGCTCTTCATAACTTACAAAAGAGCGGTTTTCGATATGAAATGTGGTCAGAATCTCGCCATCTTCTGCTATAACCTGCGTGGCAAGCTTGCTTTCGGGATTCTCAAGTTCCTCGAAAGAAGGTATGTCCGCAAAGGCCCAAACAAGCAGCAACATAAGGATTATCAATGCGATAGGCAAAGCCAATATAATCCAGAACCACTTTATGATTGTCTTCTTTGTCTTGTCTGTCATATCTTTTCCATTATACAAAAACACAAAAATAGCAACAAAATTCCAAGATAGAACAATTATTTGCCTAAGATACCCCTTATCACTATATTTGCGGCCTTATTTAACGGGAAGACATTCCCAGACCCTAACACACATGACTTATGGCACACAAACGCTTAATGATAACCATATTCTCTTTGCTGGCATGCGCAATTGCACTTGGAGCTCAGGAAATATCACCGGAAACATTGGCCAAAAGGGCTAAAAGAAAAAACCTTACCGTAAAGGAATGGAACACTACGGCCAAAGGCGGAAGCAAATGGCTGGACCACATAAATGTTTACGATGACCAGGGACGCAAGGTAGAAGAAATCGAATTCACCAACTACGGACAGAAAGAACGCATAACAATTGAATATGACGAGGCGACCGGAAAAGTAAGCAAGGAGGTCGTTTATGACGACAGGAACAAGCCTTACAGAATCCGCAAATACGAATACAACAGTGACGGAACAAAAGCCAGACAATATAATTATCTGCCAAACGGAAAGTTGTATTCCGTAAAAGTTTTCGAATATATATTCTCCGACAAATAATGACAGATACAGACTTGGAACATTCAATGATATGGGAATCATTTACAGGTTTCCTGACATTGGAACAGATGGGAAAAGTAAAGCTGATGAACCGGGTCGATACAAAATTTGTCATGCCGTCGTCCCGGGTCGCCGAACTTCTCGAACTTGCGGCTCCAGGCTATTATGTACAAATCACAGACAGCCTGAAGATAGCAGGATATGACACCGTTTACTTCGATACTGACAGGAGCGACTACTATATTATGCATCACAACCGCAGGTTGGCAAGACAGAAAATCAGAAGCAGGATATACCTCAATTCCGGTATCACGTTCCTGGAAATCAAGAACAAGAGCAACAGGGGACGTACTAAGAAAAAAAGAATACTGGTTGAAGGAGGCCATCCGGAATCACTGACAGAAGATTACGCAATAAAGGAATTCCTGGAAGGCAGGCTCGACTTCCCGGCACACAGCCTGAGCCCGCATCTGCGGACACGCTTTGACAGAATTACACTTGTCAGCAAAGCTATGACGGAAAGAGTCACGATAGACATCAATCTTAGCTTTGAAAATCTTAAAAACGGCAATGTGTATGCAATACCATGGATATCAATTATAGAGATAAAGCAGGATGGCCCCTGCCACTCTGACATGAAGGACATTCTCAGATGCATGCACATACACCGCATGGGGTTCAGCAAATATTGTATTGGCACAGCAACTACAGATCCGAAAATTAAAAAAAACAATTTCAAAGAAAAATTAACAATAGTAAAACACATAGAAAAAAATGCTCAAAATACTTCAGTCTCTACCGGAATTTGACCCTTCAATCGCAGCTGAATTCGGAGAAGGCATGTCTGCAAGCACATTCCTGGGAACCCCTCTTTTCGAGTCGGACTCGCTGCTGAACCTGCTCATACGTTTTACATTCAACCTGCTTATAGGGTGGATTATAGTACATTTTCTGTATTACCGTAAAAACGGAAGAAAGGACTACTATACTACTTTCCTGCTGTTTTCCTCAACAATGTTCCTTCTTATTTTCCTTATGGAAAACGTAAAACTTCAGATAGGCTTCACATTGGGCCTGTTTGCCATCTTCGGAATGATACGGTACCGTACGGAGACTGTGCCTATCAGAGAAATGACCTATCTGTTCGTCATAATAGGCATGTCTGTGATAAACGGGCTTGCACTGAACATTTCAATAGCAGAGTTAATTGCAGCCAATTTACTGATAATAGGAATGATATGTGGTGCGGAGATTATCGGAGGGAAAAGGAAAAGAGCTACCAAACTCATTATATACGACAGGATTGACCTGATAGTTCCTGAAAAACGGAATGAAATGATGGAAGATATACGCAAGCGTACAGGCATAGATCCGGAGAATATTGAAATAGGAAACATGGATTTCCTTAAAGATTCGGTCTTTCTCAAGATATACTACAATCTCAGTGACGGAGAAAGCAATTCAATAGAACATATCAGCAAGATGCCAAGAGAAGAATAAATATGAAAAAACACTATTTCATCACAATTATTTCAGTCCTGCTATATTTTTGCAACGCTGCAGCACAGACCAGAGAGACAGCATCAGACACCTGCGACTTCCGCACAAGATTTTCAGTTTCTGCAGAAAAGTGCCTGATAAAGGACAAACTTTATATAGGCCTTGAAGAGGAAGTACGTCTGGATGCAGCAAGCTCGCGGTTTGACAGACTGTATTCAACTCTTTCGCTTGAATACAAACCTCTGCAATGGCTGAAAATAGCACCGGAATACTCACTCATCAACCTTCTGGACCGCAAAAAGAACAGAAGTTCAGTATGGGAAATCAAACATAGGGCGGCACTCAATCTCACTGGAAAGGTAAAGACTGGACGCTGGCAGTTCTCCCTGAGAGAAAGGCCGCAGGTTCTGGTCAGGACTGACTCAATAAATGTCTGTGAAAAGACAAAGGCTTCTTTTGTACTGAGGTCAAAAGTTCAGGCCATGTACTCGTTTTTCCGTATTCCTCTGAAACTGTATGCCTTTGTCGAAATGACCAATACACTTAACACTCCGGATAGGTTTGAAGGACTTACAGGTAAAGGAAGCAGTGTAATTTCATACAAACTGAAAAACCATATTTCCAAAATGAGATACTCGCTCGGAGCGGAATACCGTTTTGATAAAAGGAACCGTATAGAACTGTCATACCGTCTTGATGACGGCACCGACTATGACATACACATAACGAAAAACAAGGGATACCTCACCGACATAACAAAGCGGCCATACATAAACCACATCATTTGCGCTGCATACAAGTTCAGTTTCTGAAAAGAGCAAAAAAGGCAACAAAATTTTGAAAATTGCCCCGTTTGTTCCTTACTTTGCAATTTAAAACTTTGTCTTTTAAGAAAAAACACATTTTTCGGATGAAAAAGACAGCTTAAACCGGGATATATATGGAAGAAAACCTTGTCATCGTCGAGTCTCAGGCAAAAGCCGGGACAATTCAGAAATTTCTTGGGAAAGACTACATAGTAAAAGCCAGTTTCGGACATATCAGAGACCTGCATGACAACTCTCTGAGCATTGATGTCAAAGACGGGTTCAAGCCGGAATATGAAATTCCTGCTGACAAGAAAAAAATAGTAGCGGACCTCAAGAAAGCGGCAAAGACAGCAAAAACCGTATGGCTGGCATCCGATGAAGACCGTGAAGGGGAAGCCATATCATGGCATCTGTTCGAAACTCTTGATCTGAAAAAGGAAAACACAAGGAGAATAGTATTCCACGAAATCACGAAAAATGCGATTCTGTCAGCTATCGAAAACCCGCGTGACATAGACATGAACCTTGTCTATGCCCAGCAGGCCAGACGTGTCCTGGACAGGCTCGTAGGATTTGAATTGTCTCCAATACTATGGAAAAAAATCCAGCCGAAGCTTTCGGCAGGAAGGGTACAGTCAGTAGCACTACGCCTTATCGTGGACAGAGAAAGGGAAATCCTGAATTTCCAGAAAGAACCATATTACAGAGTCGAGGCTGTTTTTCACCCGGAATCGACATCTGAACCGACTACAGTAAAAGCCGTACTGGATACAAAATTCCCGGATATCAGTACTGCTGAAGCTTTTCTTGGCAAATGCATCGGTTCAAAATTCAGCATCAGCAGCATAGACAAGAAAGAGGGTAACAGGACACCTGCCGCCCCTTTTACCACTTCCTCGCTTCAGCAGGAGGCTGCCAGAAAATTGAGATTCTCCGTAAGTCAGACTATGAGCATAGCGCAAAAGCTTTATGAAGCCGGTTTCATTACATATATGAGAACTGACTCCACAAACCTTTCGTCTCTCGCCATCAACACTTCAAAAAAGTACATAGAGGAAAACTTCGGTCCGGAATATTCAAAGACCAGACAGTACAAGACCAAAGTAAAAGGAGCACAGGAAGCTCACGAAGCCATAAGGCCTACATATATAGAAAATATTGAAATCCCAGGCACAGCCCAGGAGAAAAAACTGTACGAACTTATATGGAAAAGAACTTTGGCATCTCAAATGAGTGACGCCAAAGTATTGAAAACAGATATTAAGGTAGGCTATGACAAAGGAGACGAACATTTCTGCGTACAGGCTTCTGAAGTTCTTTTCGACGGCTTTCTGAAGTTGTACATCGAAAGCACTGACGAACCTCAGGAAGAGAACGATGTCATTCTTCCGGAACTTTCCGTAGGAGAAGTAATGGAAGAGAGAGGAATGGCAGCAGAATGCAAGTTCACTGCACCTCCTATGAGATATTCAGAAGCTACTCTTGTAAAAAAACTCGAAGAGCTCGGAATCGGAAGACCTTCAACCTATGCACCGACCATCTCGACATTGACCAAAGGACGCGGATATCTCATCAAGGGCGACAAGGAAGGAGAGAAAATACCTGTAACCAACCTTATTCTCAAAAACGGAAAAATATCGACGGTGCAGAAGATTGAAGTGACTGGAGCCGGTAAGGGAAGGCTTCTGCCACAGGAAATCGGAATGATTGTAACAGATTATCTTGTTGACAATTTCAGCAAGATTCTTGATTACAGCTTCACAGCCAATGTAGAGAAGAAATTCGACCAGATTGCCGAAGGCGAAATGGTATGGAACGAACTCATAGCTACATTTTACTCCGCATTCCACGAAAAAGTGGAAAAGACTCTGAACGACGGACAGTACAGCCATATCAGCAAAGAAATAGGAACAGATCCGAAAGATGGGAAACTGATTGTAGCCAAATACGGACAATATGGCCCATACGTACAGAAAGGAGAAGGAGACGACAGGCAGTTTGCCAGTCTTGCACCAGGACAGCTGATTGAAAGCATTACACTTGAAGACGCTCTCAAACTGTTTGAACTGCCGAGAAATGTAGGCAAACACAACGGCATAGACATAATATGTACCAAAGGCCGCTTCGGTCCATATATCAAATATGGAGACAAGAATATTTCTCTGCCGAGAAATTCCGATCCTCTTAAAATTGACCTCGAAAGCTGTATCCAGCTTATTGAACAAGCCGCAGCGAAGCAACCGAATGCCATCATTGCAACTTTTGAAGAAAGCGACATCCAGGTAATTGACGGCAACTACGGACCATATATCAAGCATGCCGGCAGAAATTATAAAATACCGAAAGGTACTGACGCTTCATCTCTCAGCGAAGAAGCCTGCAAGGAAATAATCAGCACTTCACAGCCGACAGGCCGAAAGCAACGTAAAAGATAGCAATAACGGGAAAAACGATAGTTTAACGCTGTTTTTTATAATAATTTATAATATTTAGAACGCATTTTGTTGATTTTGTAAAATTTTGACTAAATTTGCGTGCGGAATTTATTATAAATTATAATCACTATGCCAACATACCACATCGACCAGATTGACCAGAAGATTCTTTCTTTCCTGGTCAAAAATGCAAGGATGCCTTTTTTGGAGATAGCACGTGAGTGTGGTGTTTCCGGGGCTGCCATACATCAGAGAGTAAAAAGGCTTGAGTCCAATGGGGTCATCACAGGCTCGAGACTTTTAGTAAAACCTCAGGCCCTTGGCTTGAACGTTTGCGCATTTGTCAGCGTCTCTCTCTCTGAATCAAACAGATACCCAGAGGTAATAGAAGCATTCAAAAAAATATCAGAAATTACAGAATGTCATTTTGTAACTGGAAAATACAATCTTCTGATTAAGATTTACTGCTTCAACCACGATCACCTTATGGAAGTGCTCGTAAACACAATCCAGAAAATACCTTACGTACAGTCAACAGAAACCCAGATTTCCCTTGATCAGGCCATAGAGCGTCAGGTATGGGGAAAGGAATACCAGAACACCAGTTTTTCCGCGAATGCCAAAAAAGGAAAGGACAAGGATAAAGACAAGGATTAGTCGCTGTCCCTTACCTACTTATACAGAATATGCACCATCTCTGCAAGACTCAAATCTTCAGGGGTGGTGATTTTTATATTAAGTCTCTCACCTTCCGTATATTTTACAGGAAAGCCTGCTTTCTCCACGACTGAAGCATCATCAGTAAAAGAAACGTCATATGCTTGTCCGTAAGACTTTTTCAGTATTTCAGAATGGAATATTTGAGGGGTCTGGACCGCAAACACCCTGCTTCTGTCAACAGGCGCGTCATCAAGCCTTATGAGCTCCTTTCCATTATCTGACCTTCTGACAGGGCGTAGTGTATCGACGCAAGGGACAGCCGGAACAACCCCAGGATTAGTCTCTGCCTCTTCAAACAGCCTTTTCAGCAAAGACTGTGATACAAAAGGCCTCACTCCGTCATGTACAGCAACTATGGCTCCATCGGGAACCTTCTCAAGAGCATTGGCTACAGAATGAAAACGCGTAAGGCCTCCACTGACGAGAATCTGCGGTACAATAAAGTTATTCTCGTAACACTTTTCTTTCCATAACCTTATATAATCTTCTGGAAGAACTGTTATCACCTTCAGTCCTGGAATGGAATTAACAAACTTACTGATAGTCATTTGCAAAATCGGGACTCCACCCAACATAAGAAACTGCTTGGGAACAGACGCCCCCATTCTGGTTCCGCTTCCACCGGCTGTGACTATAAGATATTTCTGTTTTGTTGACATATAGATGACATTGTTATTGCTGCAAATTTAACTTTTTTTTGTAACTTTACCGTTTGAATATTTTTTATAGAAACATACTAACGGAAAACGGGAAATGGGATTTTCATTTTTGACCCAGGAACTCGCCATCGACCTCGGCACAGCCAATACTGTCATCTTCCAGAATGACCAGATCATCCTGGACGAGCCGAGTATAGTGGCAATAGACAACAATACTGGAAAACTCATAAAAATGGGGCAGGAAGCGAAGCTGATGCAGGAAAAGGAAAACCCCGGCATCAAGACAGTCCGTCCTCTCAGAGACGGTGTCATTGCAGACTTCAACGCCGCAGAAATGATGATAAGGGGGTTTATCAAGAAGGTAAACAGCAAGCGCCGCTCGCTTTTTACCCCAAACCTTAAAATAGTTGTAGGCATTCCGTCAGGAAGTACGGAAGTCGAAATCAGAGCTGTACGTGACTCCGCGGAACATGCCGGAGGAAGAGACGTATATCTCATTTTCGAACCTATGGCAGCAGCTCTCGGTATAGGACTCGACGTGGAGGCTCCTAAGGGAAGCATGGTAGTTGATATAGGAGGAGGTACGACAGAAATTGCCGTCATCTCACTTGGCGGAATCGTACAGCAGAACAGCGTCCGTGTTGCAGGAGATGTATTTACCAATGATATACAGTATTATCTCAAGCAGCAGCACAACATAAAAGTAGGAGAACCTACGGCAGAGCGTCTCAAGATCGCTGTAGGAGCCGTGATTCCTGAACTTGACGAAGAACCGGAACCATGCGTGATAAAGGGACCGAATCTTATGACAGCACATCCTGTCGTAGCCACTATCTCATATCAGGAAATAGCGCACTGCCTTGACAAATCAATCGCAAAAATCGAGTCAGCGATACTTCACGTACTGGAGCAGACACCTCCGGAACTTTATTCGGACATAGTCGAAAGCGGTATCTACCTGTCCGGCGGCGGTTCTCTGCTGAGAGGCCTTGACAAGCGTCTGAGCGAAAAGGTAAACATACCGTTCCACGTAGCTGAAGACCCACTTAAAGCAGTGGCAAGAGGAACCTGCATCGCCCTTAAGAACACCGACAGATATTCATTCCTGATGAGATAATGCAGGGACAGAAGAAAATATTCACAATCATACTCAATGCAGCTATCTTCATAATTTTGGAGATAGCTGCATTGAGTATGCTGAGAAACAACGCCGTACTGCAGGATACCTGGATATCAAAAGGGTTCCATTCCTTCTATGCTGCTATATGGGGAAAAACCGAGAGTATAAAATATTACTTTTCACTCAAGAAGACCAATGACGCACTTGCTGCTGAAAACT
>CALADR010000038.1 GCA_937890845.1 uncultured Bacteroidales bacterium
TGGAGCTAATGTAAAAGAGGCATTCACACACAAATTCGTTGATTTGCACGACTGCTGTCCCGAGATGAAAATCATCATTACGGCCGGAAACCACGATTCGGCATCCAGACTGCAGGCGGAAAGTGAAGTATGGCGTAAAATCGGAGTATATATAGTAGGTGTACCTCCGGCATCAGATGCAGTACATCAGGAAAACGGATGGCAGGACCGCTTCATCATAACTCTTGAAAACGGATATATCGCAGCCTTGCCTTACATGCAGGGGAAAAGACGTGAAGTTTACCAGGCCGTACTGGACCGTATAAATGAACTCAATACAGAATCAAAACCTGTAGTAATGATGGCCCACCTCGCTGTTTCCGGGGCTGATATAACAGGACACGGGTTCGAAATAGGCTCTGTCATGACGCAGGAATTATCAGAACTTGGTAGCGGTTACGACTATCTGGCCTTGGGACACATACACAAGCCACAGACATTAGGACGGGAAAGCGAATGGATGGAAGAGAAGGTCGTTTATCCATCCGGAACAGCACGTTATTCAGGCAGTCCGCTGCATGTCAGCTGTGACGAAGCCTTTCCCCATAGCATAAGTCTTGTGGAAATCCCTTTCCATAATTCTGAAGTAAGCATCAGGCAACTGAGAATACAACAGTTGAGACATTTCTATACTCTTCCGGAAAACGGAGAATCACTCAAGTGTGCGGAAGACGGACTGTCAGAGGTAAAGAAGTTCTCTGCCGGACAAGGAGGATATTTCAGACTTGTGTTTGAATACGGCACTCCCCTTCCTTCAAATTTTACAAGACAAGTGTATGAGATTATTGCCGGAAAGGAGAATATAATAAGATACAATCCCAAAATAATATGGACCGGCGCACCGCAAGAACAAGATACAAGTGAAGAAAAACCGAGATTTGAAGTGGCGGACCTTCAGCAGATGACCGATCCTCTTGAGTTCATATCAGAAACAATGGATGACTACCCGGAACTGGACCCAGGCATGCTTGCAGACGCATTCGAATTGGTCAGACGTGAAATTGCAGTAATGAATGAAGAGTCTGCGTCAAAACTCCGTGTCCTTCCAAATAGAAAATCCGAGATATGAAAATCAAAGAACTCCACATTAGAAATATAGCTTCCATAGAAAAAGCGGATATAGACTTCACCAAAGACCTGAAAGACAGCATTACAGGAGATGATGCTCCTGTATTCCTCATTTGCGGAGATACCGGTTCCGGAAAATCTGTTCTGTTGGACGCCATCTCTATGGCTCTTTACCGCAAGACTCCAAGGACTGAAAATGTATCCAATCCTATGCGAAACGAATTCCGGAACAAATCAGGAGAAACAATCCGTGTGAACAGCATATCCCAATATACCCGTGATGGAATATCCGCAAAAGACGAATGTTACAGCGAAGTGGTTTTTGAGGGAAATGACGGAAAGGAGTATAGGGCCAGGCTGGAATTAGGAGTATATCTATCCAATACAGACGCATCCGGACAGAGGAATATTTTGCATAGGAAACCCAAATGGACAGTCTCAGAAAGCGGGGAAGAATATGCAGGTACGGCAGCAGAAGAACTTATATTGTCATCAGCCGGGCTGACTTTCGAACAGTTCTGCCGCATGGCAATGCTAGCCCAGGGACGTTTTGAGACATTTCTCACCGGAGATAAAGAAAGCAGGGAAATCATATTGGAGCAACTCACTGACACTGAGAAATTCAGTCTCTATGGCAATGCCATTTCCCGCATATTCAAGCGTATATCAAATGAAAAGAAAATGCGTGAGACTATGTATTCAGAACTTTCTTCCCATTCAATGTCACCTGATGATATCAGAATGATTATTGCCGAAAAAGAAGAAAATGACAGGCAGGCTGAAGCTATATCGAAAAAAAAGACATCGCTGGCAGAAAAAGAGCGGATCGTCACATTGCTGCTAAAAGCATCCTCAGAAGCTGAAAATGACATTGCAAAAATCGGAGATACAGAAAAGCAGATTGCATCTCCAGAGTTCCGTGCACTTGAGAAATTCCTCTCAGACTGGGATGCCACTACCCTGCAAAGGCAGCTTCTGGATTCCGCTGTAAAAGCAAGAAAAAACCTGGATATACTTTCAGGACATGAACAGCGTCTTAAAGACAAGTATTTGATACTAAAAGCAGATATAGAAGCTCGTTCTATAGAAATTGAGAATCTGAAGAAAAAATCGGAGATTGAGAGATCCTGGATTGAAAAAGAATCTAAAAACGAAGTTCTATACAATAATGCCGGCATTATAGGCAACCAGATAAAACAGTGGATGGATGCATCTGATTCCATTGTTTCCATTGGAAAAGAACTGGAAGCCGAAACAGCAGGAACTGCATCCATTAAAGACATGCTTGCTGAAAAATACCGAAAACTGAATGCGGTCATATCTGAAGAAAAAAACATACAGGAGCGCATTGATACAAATGCCCTTCTGATTACGGAAGCTGACCCGGAAGGCATTGACTCAGCGATAAGGCAGACAGGAGAAAAGATGCTGCTTCTAAGCAGTCTGAAAGCGAAAGTCGCACAATGTGATGAAAACAACAAGACAGCAGAAGTTCTTGTTAAAAAAGTTTCGGACCTGAGATCCGAACTTTCAGTAGCAGAGGAAGTTCTAAAAGAAAAAAACGCACTCTACAAACAGGCTGCAGCCGAATCCGATGAAGCAAATTCCCGTTTCGCAACTATGAGTGCAAGTCTTGACGACATATTGAAAGGACTTCGTAAACAACTATCAGACAGCCATTCCGAGATTTGTCCTCTATGTGGACAGCATATTGAAAAACTTCACTTTGATTATGAATTTAAAGAATGGCTGAACCCGCTTGAAACGGAAAAAAAAGAAAAGGCGGGAAAACTTGCAGTTGCTCTGAAAGAGGAAAAGAAGGCCAGAGATGCATATTCGCGCATTGGCGGAGAACTGGACGCACAGGAAAAAAGCCTTGAAAAATATTCATCAGACCTGAAAAGTGCCACAGAAGCCCTGATTTCTGAAATACTGGAATCCGGGGTTATACCGGCAGAAACAGTCTCTTCCGGTTATGCACAAATATCTGAGGGAATCTCAGAAGCAATGGAAGAAACAGGAAAAGTCCAGTCTGCCCTGAATGCAAGACAAGATGCAGTCAGGTCGCTTCAGAACAATCGGGACTGTCTTGTTTCAGAGAGGGATGAAATCCAGAAAAGAAGGAGAACATCGGAAAAGGAAGTATCTGAAGCAGAACAGAATCTGCGTTCAAATCTGGAGAAAACAGATTTTTTTTCAAAACGGCTGAAAGAGCTGGAGGAAGAACAGTCCTCACTATATAAAGAAATTGCAGAAAAACTGGAAACTGCATATTCTGACTGGCATAAAGACCCTGTTTACGCTGGAGATAAGCTCAATGCTGCTGCAAGAGCATACTTCAGACGTAAAGAACAGGCTATGAAGTCCGATACCTTCATTTCACTTGAGTCCGCCAGACTTGATGAGACCGTAAGATCAAAAGAATCCATATCTGAAATGTATCCTGAATGGGACAAGACACCGGTCGCACCAAAACTCTTTCCGGATATTGACAGACTTGCAGAATGGAAAATGCTTCTGTCATCTGCCGCAGGAATATCTGCAGATACTAGAACATGCAAGAATACAATAGAAAATGCAGAAGAAAAACTGGATTCATACTATGCTGAAAGTGGAATGACTGCACTAGAACTTGAAAAACTCATTATTCACTCGGTAAGAATACCTGAAATCAGAAAACAGACTGAGGACATACGGACAGAACTGAAAACATACAGAAATCATCTGGAACATGTCTATAAGGACATAGATGAACTTCTGAATACTGCAGAAGTTTCAAGTCCTGACGATTTGCCTGACAAAGACTCTCTCAATGAAGAAATGGCAGTACTTGACAAGGAAAAAGAAGTATTTGTAGCCCGGTCGGTTTCATTGCAGGCAAAGATTGAGGCATATTACACTGACATGAAAACACTTGAAAGGCAAAAAGCAGAACTTGACAAAATAACGTCAGAACACCTCAAATGGGAAACTCTCAACAAATATTTCGGAGGGACAAAATTCCGTACTCTGGTACAATCACACATATTGAAACCTCTTTTAAATAACGCAAACATATATCTCAGGCGCATAACGGACAGATATACACTTACTTGTAGTGGAGAAAACGAACAGCTTTCCATACTGGTCTATGACAGTTTCTTACAGCAAGTACGAAGTGCGACTGTCCTTTCAGGAGGAGAAAAATTCATGATTTCCCTGGCTTTGTCCCTGGCATTGTCCTCACTTAACAGACCTGATTTAAATGTAAATATCCTGTTTATAGACGAAGGATTCGGAACATTGGACGAAAAAAGTCTGGACTCTGTAATGGCGACTCTTGAAAAGTTGCAGGAAATTGCAGGCGAAAGCAACAGGAGAGTAGGAATCATATCACACAGAGAAGAACTCGAAGAGCGTATCCAGGTGCAGATTCAAGTGAAAACCAAAGGTATGGGACGCAGCACTGTCGAGACTTGCAGCAGATAGCGCAACATCTTTTTAATGAAATTATATTATGTCAAATCTGAATTATTATAGTATATTTGCGGCGAAAAAAAGTGTTATAATAATCATCAACAAATTATGCAGTCAACCAAAACTGTCAGTGTTCTGCGCGCATTGGCCGCGCCGGCACTTTTTTCGTGCATAGTATCATGTGTAAACGAGGACTATGATTTGAACGGAGATATTGATACATCCGTCGATATCTATGGAGATCTCAGTTTGCCGGTCGGTAATACTGAGTTTATTCCGGTAGGTGATTTCCTTGAACTTGATTCAAAAGAATCTGCTGTTACTACAAATGAAAAAGGAGACTATGTTTTATCTCTAAGCGGAACACCTGTTGTTCAAACAATTACTATTGATCCTATATGTATCTCTCATGAAGGAATCGTGCAGGGCGGAGGCTTCAATGCGGATGTCAACATAAAGGAAGAAATAAGAAAAGTCATGGGAGGAGCTGCTGATTCGACCCCTATACCGCAGATTCCCGGAAAAACATCTGTTTCCCTTAAAATGAATAATTCTTCAACAGATATTATAATAAATGAAAACATTGAAGAAGAGTCCAAATATTTGAAGGCTGTCGGAGATGTTTCTGTCAATGCCACTGCAGTAATAAAGTTTTCTCTGAAAAATGCGGCAAAAGGAAAACTTCGTATAGAGAAAGGTATGAAACTGGCTTTCCCAGAATGCGTCTCAATCAGGAAGTCCGGCTTTTCGGATACTTATGAGTGCAAGAACAATATAGTAGAATTTGTAAAACCTGTCGATATTTCAGCAAATCCTCAAAACTTCGAACTTGCAATAGATAAGTTCTCTTTTAAGAACCTTCCTGAAAATAAAGGTCTTATAAACGGACATTTAATAATAGCCCAGCCGATACTCCTCTCTGAC
>CALADR010000039.1 GCA_937890845.1 uncultured Bacteroidales bacterium
CCAGGATTCTTTTCTTCTCTGAGAAAAGGAGGGGTCAAACTTAACATGATGTCATTGGGCGTCATTTTTCTTGGCCTGCTGCTTACACTTGTACTGCACTGGTCTTTAAAAATGCCTCTTTCCGACCTGATGGGACTGTTATCAGGAGCCGTCACCAACACGCCAATGCTCGGTGCTGCACAACAAGCTGTCCTGCAGATAGATCCTGCAGACAATGGAAGTGTAACGCGAATGGCTCTTGCCTGTGCCGTCACCTATCCTCTCGGAGTTCTGGGAATGATTCTCGCAATCGTCATTTTAAGGAAAATTTTCGTAAATGACAGCTCGAAAAGTTCTGGCGAAAACAGCGAGGACAAGACTTATGTAGGTGAATATCATGTAAGTAACCCTGCCATATTCGGAATGACCATAAAAGAACTGATGCAGCACATCGATATTCATTTCGTCATTTCCAGAGCATGGCATGAAGGACATGTATGCATCCCGACTTCTGAAACCAAACTTCAGAAAGACGACCATCTTCTTATTATTTCAGGGAAAAATGATGTTAAGAAGATAATCACATTGCTTGGAGAACAGGAAAAAGTAGATTGGAACAAACCTGACATTGACTGGAATGCCATAGACAGCCTTCTTGTTTCCAAACACGTACTTGTTACCAACACTAAAATGGACGGAGTGAAACTCGGTTCTCTCAAGCTCCGGAATGCCTATGGCATAAACATCACACGCCTCAACAGGGCAGGAATCAACCTTGTTGCTTCTCCTGAGCTAAGGCTGCAGACAGGAGACCGACTTACGATTGTAGGAGAAGCAAAAGCCATTGACAACTGTGGAAAAATACTTGGTAACGAGGCAAGGGAACTGAACAACCCTAACCTCATAGCTATATTCATTGGCATTACTCTCGGTCTGTTGTTAGGTTCAATACCTATTGTAATTCCAGGCATGAGTGTTCCTATCAAACTGGGACTGGCAGGCGGACCTATTATCGTCGGTATCCTTATGGGAGCTTTCGGATATAAATTCCATCTTACCACTTATACGACACGAAGCGCAAATCTGATGATGAGACAGTTCGGAATAACAATCTATCTCGCAGGCCTCGGGCTTGCATCAGGAGAACACTTTTTCGAAACTGTTTTCTGCGCTGACGGACTTATTTGGCTGGGAACAGGATTTGTCATGACACTTCTTCCTGTACTGATTATAGGATTCCTGGCTTCAAAGTTCTGGAAAACAGACTATGCCAACAATGTCGGCATGCTATGCGGAAGCATGGCAAATCCTATGGCTCTCAATTATGCCAATACAACTGTGAGCGGAGACGAACCTTCGGTCGCCTACGCTACAGTGTATCCGCTGTCAATGTTTATGAGAGTTATAACTGCCCAGCTGATTATGCTGGTTTTCGTGTAAAACGGATAAGTCTTATTTGGTTTTTTCCATATAATCCGTATAGTCTTCCATTGAGGCCAGAATAACCTGCTTGGCTTCTGATGCCCCGTATGTATTGACAAAAACCATACGCTTGGTATTCTCTCCTGGAATATCCTTATATGTCGTAAAATAATGTACCAGACGACGGACAATTTCCTTTGGAAGCTGTTCTATATCTGTATATGCCCCATAAACGGCATCATTTTTCAACACAGCTATAATCTTGTCATCAGCCTGATTATGGTCAAGAAGCCTCAGTCCGCCGATAGGATGTGCCTTTACTATAATGTCACCGTGCGTGACATCTTTCTCAGTGAGTACACAGATATCAAGAGGGTCGCCGTCTCCTTCTATATCATATCTTGCCAGTGCAAGGTTTGTAAGTTCAGCCATCTTCACGCTACAGTATGTCCTTGGAAGAAATCCGTAAAGAGAAGGAACTATGTTGGAAAACTTCTGAGGTCGGTCAAGTGAGAGGTAACCGGACTCCTTATCGACCTCATACTTTACTGTATCTGTCGGAACAATCTCTATAAATGCAGTCACCTCGTCAGGAGCCTGCTCTCCGAGGCTTATACCATGCCACGGATGTGCTTTGTGAGTAGTACTAAAGTCCATTTTTGTAGAATTTTCTACAAAATTAACCATTTATTCCGTCTTTCACTATGTAAAGGATGCTCTTTTTAAACGAAAGCAGACAAATCTGCTCTACCATCCTCCTCCAAGTGCCTTGTAAAGCTCTACAAGAGTAAGATATTCGTTCATAATGGCATCACTAAGCTTGACCTGGGCATCAAAATACTTACGCTGCGCATCCAGAAGATCAAGGTAGTTGATTGCACCATTTATGTACTGAGTTCCTGTAAGTGAAACATATTTCCTTGATGCTTCCTGAAGATCGAACTTCAGGCTGGTATTTTTTCTCGCTGATGAGAAATTCACAGATGCATCATAAACTTCCCTAAAGGCGTTCATCACAGTCTTCTCATACTCAAACCTTACCTGATTGTAAACAGAAACGGCAGCCTTGAACTGTGCTTTCTTCTTACCGAACTGGAATACTGGAGATGCCAGATTGAGCGCTGCAAGATAGAATGGAGACTTGAGAATATCAAGGAATTTATCACCTTCAAGCCCTCCGGAAAGGTCTATCATGAGTGTCGGGAACCTATCAGCCTGAGCTACACCAACAGCAGCCTGCGCAGCAAGCAACTTCTGATACGCCGCCCTTATATCCGGCCTCCTTTCTAACAGTTGCGAAGGAACTCCTACAGGGAGATTGTCTCTATACGAAAGTTCCAACACGGCTCTCTTTCTTTCAATCGGCTTAGGGTAAGAACCTGTAAGGAATGCCAGTTCACTTTCCTTTGCAGCAACCTGCTTTTCCAGGTCAGGGACAAGAGATGCTGTAGTAGCAAGTTCTACAAGAGACTGCTGGTACGGAACCTCCGATGTCAGGCCACCTTCAAAACGAAGTTTCGCCTTATTCACACCCTCTTTTCTTGTATCCAGTGTTCTTCGTACAATATCCAGCTCATTATCAAGGGAAAGAAGTTCAAAATATGCCCTAGCCACATTTGCTACCAAGGTCATCCGGAGTGCCCTTCTATTCTCGACACTAGCCAGATAGTCTGCCATTTTTTCCTTGCTGGCCCATCTCAGATGTCCCCAAAGGTCTATCTCCCATGAAAGTGAAACCTTAGCGCCAAACTCAGGATCATTAGGAGTATTATCCTTTCCACTATAATTGTTATACTCGTTATTTCCGTATGCCTTGGCAGAAATCGAAGGCCAAAGGCTTGAATTCTGAATCCTGTACTTATACTCAAGCTCTCTTATACGCTCGGCAGCTACCAGCACATCCTTATTATACTCAAGTGCGTCCGTTATCAATGACTGAAGAGTAGAATCCGTATATATCTTCCACCACTCCATATCAGCCAAAGTCACAGAATCCGCATTGTTGCCTGTTCCGTAATACTCCTGAGGAACATCAAGATCAGGAGCTGCACAATGCTTGGCAGGAGAGCACGATGCCACTGAAAAACCTGATATGAAAATCATTGCAATAACTACCGCAGCACCGGCTCCTGGAAAATGTCTTTTACCGTCCCTGTTTTTCTTTCTCTCCGAAATCCTGTGCTTAAGCTTATAAATCCATACAAAGAAGAACGGCACGAAAACAATACCGAGAGTAATCGCTACCAACATTCCGAAAAATACTCCAGTACCGATGTTCTGACGGCTCTCAGACCCTGGTCCTGTAGCCAGGACAAGCGGAATCATACCGAGAATAAATGCAAGAGATGTCATCACAATAGGTCTGAACCTCAAATGAGCAGCCGTAACTGCCGCCTCTTCAATGTCACAACCCTTTTCAACCTCCACTTTTGCAAACTCCACTATTAGGATGGCATTCTTAGCCACAAGTCCAACCAGCATCACAAGTCCTATCTGGAAATATATATTGCTCTCCATTCCCAGAACTCCCACTCCAAGATATGCTCCTGCAATGGCAATCGGCAGAGACAGAATTACGGCAATCGGCACAGACCAACTCTCATACTGTGCGGCAAGGAAAAGGAACACAAAGAGAAATGCAAGTCCCAAAACCAGACCTGTCTGGCCACCTTCTTTCTTCTCCTGATACGAAAGTCCGCTCCACTCTACTCCTATATTGTCTGGAAGATGTTCTTCAACTATTTCCTCCAATATTGCCATAGCTTCTCCGGAACTGGTACCGTGAGACGGCTCTCCGTTTATGGAGGCAGAGTTGAACATATTGAATCTCTTGATAGTACCAGGGCCTGTAGTGTATTCAGTAGACCCCAAAGCCGTTACAGGTATCATTGTTCCGCCTGAACTCTTTACGAAAAAGAGGTCAAGATTGTTCTTGTGTGCCCTGTAAGGAGCCTCAGCCTGTATATATACCCTGTAAATACGGTTATACATATTGAAGTCATTTACATATATCGCTCCGGTAAATGCTTTCAGTGTTGAGAACACATCGGAAAGTGGAACGCCAAGAAGCTGTATCTTGTCTCTATCTGCATCAAAGAAAAGCTGAGGTATATCTTTCTGCATACCTGAAGAAAGGCCTGTAAGTTCCTTTCTTTGCGAAGCATAGTACATAAGCGTGTCAGATGCAGCCTGGAGCTGAGCATACGACACATCACCTTTTGCTTCAAGCACCATAGAGAATCCTCCTGATGTTCCAAGTCCAGGAATTACAGCCGGTGTACTTATATAGACTTTGCTTTCAGGATAAAGCGAAAGAGAGTCTCGCACAAGCTGCATCATTTTATTGATATCTGTCTCATTCCTTTCTTTCCAAGGCTTCATAATGACAGTCAAAGTACTGTTTGACTGACTTGTTCCAATACGCGGGCTAGAGCCGGTAACATTCAGTATGTACTCTATATCATGCTGTCTCATCAGGAATGCCATGGCTCTGTCAGTCACTTCCCTTGTCCTTTCCAACGTAGCACCTTCAGGAAGTTCCAATTCAACTGTAAAATATCCCTGGTCCTCCTTAGGAATAAAGCTGCTAGGCACTATTTTGCTCATAGCCCAAATTACAATTATCGTAATACCGAAGAATACAAACATTCTGCGGCTGTGCTTTAGGCTGGCAAGAATCATTTTTCCATAGAAAGAGTTTCCTTTTGCAAGCCACTCATTTATCTTTCGGAAAACTACGTTTTTAGGTTTGTCTGCATCCTGAGGCTTCAAGAAAAGCGAACACATCACAGGACTCAAAGTAAGCGCTACAATCGTGGAAATTATGACTGATACCGCAATAGTCACAGTAAACTGTCTGAACAACTGTCCGGTAATTCCGGAAAGGAAACTCACCGGAACAAACACGGCACACAATACCAGAGACATTGCCACAAGTGCGCCACCGATTCCGCTCATAGCCTTTTTGGTAGCCTCATATGGGGAAAGATGCTCTTCTTCCATAATTCGCTCGACA
The DNA here is from genome assembly GCA_937890845.1 of uncultured Bacteroidales bacterium. GTDB lineage: Bacteria > Bacteroidota > Bacteroidia > Bacteroidales > UBA932 > Cryptobacteroides. The sequence continues at coordinate 5,417 of CALADR010000039.1, forward strand.
TTTTCAACAACCACAATAGCGTCATCCACGACGATACCGATAGCCAGAATCAGTCCTAGCAAGGTCATCATGTTAAGTGAGAAGCCGAATATAAGCATCACTCCGAATGTTCCCACGAGTGAAATTGGAACTGCAATCGCTGGAATTATAGTTGCTCTCCAGCTCTGTAAGGACAGGAATACCACCAATATCACAAGAAACAGAGCCTCGAAGAGTGTTTTATACACATGATGGATGGACTCTGAAATATATGTTGTCGTATCAAATGGAATATCATAACTCATTCCTTCAGGGAAACCTGCACTGATTTCCTTCATTGCAGCCTTTACATTGTCCGCCACTTCCATCGCATTTGCCCCAGGAAGCATAAAGACGTTCAGGACAGCAGCATTTCCTCCGTTAATACCACTTTCTGTATTGTATGACTGCGCTTCCAATGATATTCTTGCGACATCCTTCAGACGAATGATAGTTCCGTCCTCCCCTGCCCTGACAACTATATTTTCAAACTGACTTACCGTAGAAAGCCTTCCTGTAGCAGTAATAGGAATGGTTACGTCAACATCAGTTATAGGCTGCTGCCCCAGTGTTCCGGCAGCAGATTCCCTATTCTGGTCCTTGAGTGCACTCTGCAAATCCTTTACTGTAAGTCCGAAACTTGCCAATTTGTCAGGCTGGGCCCAAATCTGCATGGCATAATAACGGCCTCCGACATTTGATACACCTCCGACACCCGGAACACGACGCAACAAATCCACCACATTCAAGGTGGCATAGTTACTCAAATATATCTCATCGAATTTAGGGTCATTGGAAAGAATCGTAATAGTCATCAGCTTGCTGGCTGACTCTTTTTCCACAGATATACCATTCTGCACTACCTCAGCAGGTAGTCTTGACTCCGCAAGTTTCACTCTGTTCTGCACTTCGACAGCCGCCAAGTCAGGGTTGGTGGAGATATCAAATGTTATAGTCGCGGAAAAACTTCCTGAGTTGGTATTTGTCGACTCCATATAAAGCATACCTGGAGTTCCATTCAATTCCTGCTCAATAGGAGTAGCCACAGCCTGGGACACTGTCTGCGAACTTGCACCTGGATATGACGCATAAACCTTTACGACAGGAGGCACAATAGGCGGATACTGATCCACAGGAAGCATCACAAGACCTATAAGACCGACAAGCACAATAAGGACTGATATAACAGTCGAAAAGACGGGCCTGTCTATAAAAAAGTCTGATTTCATACTTTCAAAGAATTTTAATGCATAAAATTTACGACAGGACTTATTTCACAGCCTTAATGGCTTTTTGTCCATGGGATAATTTATGGTACCCCTCTACGACTATCTGCTCTCCAGGTAGAAGTCCTCTTTCAACCACTGTTTTATTGTTTACCTCAGGGCCTAATTCAATAAAACGCTTTTCAGCCACACCGTCTTCCCTGAGAACATATATATATGCAGCACTCTTCTCTATTATGATTGCCTTTGAAGGTACAGCCACTGCATCTTCTCTGACATCAAGCAAAAGTGTGACATTTGTAAACTGGCCTGGCAGGAGTTCTCTGTCAGGGTTAGGAATTTCCGCACGCACAGAAAATGTTCCGGATTTTGCATCTACCTGAGGGTCGGCAAAGTCAACCAGACCTTTATATTTGTATACAGACTTATCTGCCATGGTGATTTTAACATATGGGTCCCACTTTCTCAAAGAGTCCCTCTGTCCGATGTTGACATTTCTTGCTTTGCTTTTCTGATAATCCAAGTCTGTCATCTTGAACTCCACAAGCACTGTATCACTCTTAACAATATTTGCAAGTAACGACTGTCCTCCAGGTCCGACAAGAGTTCCTATATCAACATGCCTTTCACTAATATATCCGCTAATAGGAGAACGAACGGTGGTATAACTCAAGGCCAATTCATCCTGCTTGAGATCAGCTTCACTCATAAGTACTTCTGCCTTTGCACTCTCGTATGAAGCAAGCGCATTATCCAAATCCAACTGGCTGGCAGCATTCTGGTCAAACAGAGGCTTTATACGATTATAATCTCGTTCTGCCTTGATTGCCTGCGACTTGTTTTTCTCAAGAAGCGCCTTAGCCTTTTCAACTTTAGCCTTATATTGCCTAGGATCTATGACAAACAGAATCTGATCTTTTTTTACATACGTACCTTCTTCAAAAAGCATCTGCTCCAGATAGCCTTCAACTCGAGCCCTTACTTCAACAAACTGCTGGGCACGAACACTTCCAGGATATTCTCCGTAAATTTCAATATCCTGTGTCTCAACTGTTTCCGTGCTGACAATAGGCAAAATTTCCACTTTCGGCTCAGGACGTGTAAACCAATAAATCAGTCCTGCAGAGATAATTGCAAGAAAAGCAATTACAAGCCACTGTTTCCAACTCAATTTTTTGATTTTAACTACGACATACTGAGAACCTTTCCCAAGGCTGCTATATGTCTCTTTCAGGATTTTAGACCCACTCATATAGATTATTTTAAACGCTGCAAATATACTTCAATTATTCTAAACGCAAATGCACATTCTTACAACTACCGTGCAATTCTGCTTTTCAGTATAAAATTTAACTATTTTTTAATAATTAAAATTAGGAATTTCCAATAATTGCAAATGAACCAAAATGAACCATTGAAGTTCAAGAGTTATTTCACAACTTTGTATCGCAAAGAAAAAATAAGAGTAAAACGATATTAAGTGTGTGTGTACGACAGTAAGGGGAGTCTGCTATTTAATGCAGATTCCCCTTTACGATTACAAAACACCTATACTACTAACAAATCAGAGACCCCCCCCGCACATATTTGCATATAGGTGATGCTATAACGGTAATACAAAAAAAGGCTGCGATTTCTCGCAACCTCATTTTGTGGTCCCAACAGGGCTTGAACCTGTGACCCCCTGATTATGAGTCAGGTGCTACTAACCAACTGAGCTATGGGACCAATCTTTTATTTGTAGAGTCGTCCGAAAAACCGGACAACTCTGCAAATATATAAAGAATTTTCGAATCTGTAAAATCTATCTGCAATTTTCAGTAAAAATTACTGATTCGAATGCAGTCATCAGACTTTGATCTCAACTTCTACACCGCTTGGAAGCTCAAGTTTCATCAAAGCGTCAACAGTTTTCTGAGTTGACTCATAGATGTCGAGCAGACGGCAGTAAGAGTTAAGCTCGAACTGCTCACGAGACTTCTTGTTAACGAAGGTAGAGCGGTTCACAGTAAATATCTTCTTGTCAGTCGGAAGCGGAATAGGTCCATTTACGCGAGCTCCGGTAGAAGATACTGTATCAACGATCTTCTTGGCAGACTTGTCCACCAACATGTGATCGAATGATTTGAGTTTTATTCTTATTTTTTGGCTCATATCAAATTTCGTGTTTACCGTTTGTACTTAATTATTCGTCCTCATCAACGTTCTTGTAACCGCTCTTCTCGATTACTTCCTTAGCTATGTTTGTAGGAACCTCAGCATAATGATCGAATGTCATTGTGCTGGTTGCACGGCCAGAAGAAATAGTTCTGAGGATAGTTACATAACCGAACTGCTCTGCAAGCGGAACGAATGCCTTGACGATTCTTGCACCTGTAGTAGAATCCATTGCATTGATCTGTCCTCTGCGGCGGTTAAGGTCACCGACGATATCACCCATGTAATCCTCCGGAGTAACCACCTCAAGTGCCATAATAGGCTCGAGAAGAACCGGTCTTGCCTTAGGACAAGCGTGACGGAATGCCTGACGTGCACAAATCTCAAATGAAAGCTGGTCTGAATCGACTGGGTGGAATGAACCATCCTTCAGAGTAACTTTAAGAGACTGAACCTCATAACCTGCGAGAACACCGTTTGCCATTGCTGACTTGAATCCTTTTTCAACTGAAGGAATGAATTCCTTAGGAACGTTACCACCCTTCACTTCGTCAACGAACTGAAGTCCTGTAACGCCTTCATCAGCTGGTCCGATCTCAACGATGATATCAGCGAACTTACCACGACCTCCGGTCTGCTTCTTGAATACTTCACGGTGCTGTACAGTACCTGTGATAGCCTCTTTGTAGTTAACCTGAGGTGCACCCTGGTTGATCTCTACACCGAACTCACGGCGGAGACGGTCAACGATGATGTCAAGGTGAAGCTCACCCATACCGCTGATGACAGTCTGTCCTGTTTCGTGATCTGTCTTGACAGTAAATGTAGGGTCCTCCTCTGAAAGTTTTGCAAGAGCAAGACCGAGCTTGTCCATATCCTTCTGAGTCTTAGGCTCTACTGCAAGTCCGATAACCGGATCAGGGAACTCCATAGACTCGAGAGTGATAGGATTAGTTTCTACGCAGATAGTGTCACCTGTACGCAGATCCTTGAAACCGACAGCTGCACAGATGTCACCTGCTTCAACGAACTCGATAGGGTTCTGCTTGTTTGAGTGCATCTGATAAAGACGAGCAACTCGCTCTTTCTTATCGGAACGGGTATTAAGTACATATGTACCTGCATCAAGACGGCCTGAGTATGCCCTGAGGAATGCAAGACGGCCTACAAACGGGTCTGTAGCAATCTTGAATACCAAAGCGCAGAAAGGCTCTTTTACGTCTGACTTGCGTACTTCCTCTTCACCTGTCCTAGGGTTTGTTCCTGTAACGGAACCCTTGTCAAGCGGAGACGGAAGGTAGCGCATAACTGCGTCAAGAAGGAACTGAACGCCCTTGTTCTTGAATGAAGAACCGCAGCATGCAGGAACGATAGACATATTGATAGTCGCTTTTCTGAGAGCAGCAATGAGTTCGTCCTCTGAAATAGAGTCCGGATCCTCGAAGAATTTCTCCATAAGAGTCTCATCATACTCTGCAGCAGCCTCGACGAGCTTCTCTCTCCACATAGCCACTTCGTCAGCCATTTCGGCAGGAACGTCAGCCAGTCTGTAGTTTACAAGCTCATCTCCCCCATCGTAAATCATTGCCTTGTTTGCGATAAGGTCAACAATACCCTGGAACTTATCCTCTGCGCCGATAGGCAGACAAAGAGGAATAGCACGTGCTCCGAGCTTCTCCCTTATTTCGTCAACTACGGCGAGGAAGTCAGCACCTACACGGTCCATCTTGTTGATATACGCAATCTTTGGAACTCCATATTTGTCAGCCTGACGCCAAACGGTCTCAGACTGAGGCTGTACACGTCCTACTGCACAGAAAGTAGCGACTGTACCGTCAAGCACACGAAGAGAACGCTCCACCTCTACAGTGAAGTCAACGTGGCCCGGAGTATCGATCAGGTTGATCTGATAAGTATCCCCTTTGTAATGCCAGAAAGCAGTAGTAGCTGCAGATGTAATAGTAATACCGCGCTCCTGCTCCTGAACCATCCAGTCCATAGTGGCAGCTCCTTCATGAACCTCTCCAATCTTGTGGGTTTTACCAGTATAGAAAAGAATACGCTCTGAAGTTGTTGTCTTACCGGCATCAATGTGAGCCATGATACCGATATTTCTGGTGAATTTAAGATCTCTTGCCATTGTCTGTTACTCCTTGGGGATTAGAAACGGAAATGTGCAAACGCCTTGTTGGCCTCTGCCATTCTGTGCATATCTTCTTTTCTCTTGAATGCAGCACCTTCGCAGTTGTATGCGGCGATGATTTCTGCACAGAGTTTTTCTGCCATAGAGTGGCCGGAACGCTTACGTGCGAAGATGATCATGTTCTTCATTGAAAGTGAAATCTTTCTCTCCGGACGAACCTCTGTAGGCACCTGGAAGTTGGCTCCACCGATTCTGCGACTTTTTACCTCTACCTGAGGTGTGACATTCTCAAGAGCCTTCCTCCATATATCAAGAGGAGCCTTGTCAGAATCTTTCATCTTCTCGCCTACCATATCGATGGCATCGTAAAAAATAGAATACGCGATACTCTTCTTTCCCTGCAGCATAAGGTTATTCACGAAACGTGTAACCATCACATCATGAAACTTGGGATCAGGAAGTAGAATCCTCTTCTTAGGCTTCGTTTTTCTCATTTTTTAAGAAATTAATTGTGATAAAAAATTAAAAATTACTTCTTAGCGGCTGTTTTCTTTGGTCTCTTGGCACCGTAGAGAGAACGTGACTGCGTTCTTCCCTCAACACCTGCAGTATCCAAAGCGCCCCTAAGGATGTGGTAACGTACACCTGGAAGGTCCTTAACACGACCGCCTCTCACGAGTACGATTGAGTGCTCCTGAAGGTTGTGACCCTCGCCAGGTATGTATGCATTGACCTCCTTAGAGTTAGTAAGACGTACACGGGCAACCTTACGCATTGCTGAGTTCGGTTTCTTAGGTGTAGTTGTATACACACGTACGCATACGCCCCTTCTCTGAGGGCAAGCATCCAACGCGCGAGATTTACTCTTCTCGACGATAACCTCGCGTCCTTTGCGAACTAATTGTTGAATTGTAGGCATAAATGATTGTTAATCTTAAATTTATGTTTTTTCCCAATACTTTTGGGGGGTGCAAAGATAGCAATAATATTTGGATAAACAATAAAATCCTGATTTTTACCGTCTTGCAGAACGCGTTTTAAGCGAGTGGAACACCAATTAAGCCGCTCCTGCGGTCAAATTTAAAGACTCAGACAAATCGCACATCGGAAGATCATTCAAAATATTATTGTATATTTACGAGACAAATATTGTAACCAATAAGAAAATGAAAACCTCTGTATGTGCCGCAGCCGCATCCATTATTGTCGGAATTGCATCTTCCTGTTCAGGGCAGTTCAGTTCTTTTACTGTAGAAAAAGAACAGTCTTTGGCTCTTGCTGAAGGAAGACAGGATTCACTGACTGTACGGATTGATATTGAATATCCCGAGTGCGGAACAAATAAAGAAGCAATCAAAGCTATATCCGAAAATATTACTTCCGTTCTGCTCGATGTTCAATATATAGAAATGTCCCCTGAATCCGCAACAGAAAAATACATAGAAAAAAAAGCAGCTGAGTATCGGGAAAATAATCTGCCACTTCTTGAGATTATATCTGAAGACAATAGCAGTACAGCTGTTCTAAGTTGGGAAGACTGTGCAACAGGACATTTTACAGGAGAATATGAAGGAGTCGTATCATACCGTGCTTCAAAATACACATATACCGGAGGCGCACATGGAATGACTGTGGAAACCTGTCTCAACTTTGATATCAAGACAGGTGCACTGGTGAAGGAATCCGACATTTTTTCAGATGGTTATGAAAGCATTGTATCCGGACTGCTGACAAAGCATCTTCCGGAGGCTTTCGAAAATAACGAAGAACTCAATATGCTGTTCCAGAGAGAAATAAGTCCAAACGGGAACTTCTCTGTATCTGAAAAAGGTATAACATATACTTTCAACCAATATGAAATAGGTCCATATGCCCTCGGTATCATTGAAGTAACCATTCCGTGGAACGAAATTGACAACATAATAAAAAAATAGATATGGGAATACACCGACTGACTATCTCGATTGCACTGACTTTTGCCGGTGCAATCTTCGTTTTTGCCCAGCAGAAACCAAATTATGAACTTGCCGAACGTTTTTCAGCAAAAAAAATCTCACAAATGGTCCATTCTACCAGAGTATCACCGAACTGGTTCAGATATTCTGACAAATTCTGGTATCAGTGGAAAACCTCTGATGGTACACAATATTATATCGTCGACACAAAGACCGGAAAGAAAGAAAGTGTTTTCGATATGGAACGGCTTGCAATGGAGCTGACCTCTATAGTAAAAGACCCGTTCGATGCACAGCATATCCCTATCCGCGACATTAAACTGAAAGAAGACAAAGCGTTCACATTCAGCATCAAGAGCACTGTTGATGAAAAAGACTCCGTACGGATTGAAAAATTCGGAAAAAAGAAAGTCTTCTCCTTCCGATATGACCTGACATCTAAAAAACTTGAGAACATTACCGGAATGGAGGAAGACGACAAATATCCGAATTGGGTTAACGTGTCTCCGGATGGAGAGACCGGCATCTTTGCAAAAAACGCCAATCTCTACTGGATGGATAAGGAAAATATGGAAAAAGCTGCTAAAAATGAAAAAGACAGTACGCTTGTAGAGCATCAGATAACTTTTGACGGTACCAAAGATTTCTTCTGGGGCGCAGACAATTACAAAGGATGGACAGAAAAAGATACAACCAAAAGAATAATGGTATGGAATCTCGTCTGGTCTCCTGACTCGAAACACTTTGCAACATTGAAGTACGACATGAGTGATGTAAAAGATCTTTGGGTAATAAATTCCAATGCTTCTCCTCGCCCTGAACTTGAAACCTACAAATACCAGATGCCGGGAGAACCAGGTCCTATCGAGCATCTTTATGTATTCAATGCCGAAGATATGAGTTGCAGTAAAGTAAAAATATATGCTTTCAAAGACCAGACAACTTCATTTGAAATAAAGCCGTCCGGAACAGAGGATACATATAATGAATATTACTCCGGCAAATGGCTGGGAGACAATAACAGTTTCTACATTAACAGACAGAGCAGAGACCAGAAACGGATGGATATTTGTAGAGTGGAAATAGGCAGCGACTCTACAAAGACTGTTATTTCTGAAAGAATGAACACATATGTTGAAGCGCGCCCGCTAAGGACTGTCAATGGTGGCAGACAGCTGATCTACTGGTCGGAACGTAACGGATGGGCAAACCTGTATATGTACAATGCCGACGGCTCTTTATCCCACGCGATAGTAGAAGGAGGATTCCATGTTGACAAAGTACTTGCTGTCAATGAGAAAGCAGGATACATCTTATTCAGCGCCTGCGGATACAACCGTGAAGAAAATCCGTACCAGATGCACACATTCAGAGTCGGACTTGATGGAAAAGGCCTCAAGCAACTGGATATGCCTGATATGAACGCGATTGCCTCTCCTGATGAAAATGGAGAATATTTCGTATGCAATTACTCACGCGTTGATGCTGCTCCAGCATCTTCACTTTATTCCGCTTCCGGTAAAAAAGTATCCGATCTCGAAAAAGCTGATCTCTCGCAGCTTTTTGCCGCAGGATACAAACTTCCTGAAAGATTTACAGTTAAAGCGGCAGACGGGGTAACTGATCTGTTCGGCGCTATATACAAACCTTTTGATTTTGACTCAACAAAAGTTTATCCAATAATAGAATATGTATATCCCGGCCCTCAGGTAGAGGCGACTAACATTTCATGGAGTGCCAATATGACCCGGACAGACAGACTAGCCCAGATGGGATTCATAGTAATCACTGTAGGCAACCGTGGAGGACACCCCAACCGTTCTAAATGGTATCATAATTACGGATACGGAAATCTTAGAGATTACGGTCTGGAAGACCAGAAAACAGCAGTACAAAGGCTTGCTGCCAAATATCCTTGGATAGACGGCACCAAAGTAGGAATACACGGCCACTCAGGCGGAGGATTCATGTCGACTGCAGCCATACTTAAATATCCTGACTTTTATACAGCTGCCGTAAGCTGCGCAGGCAACCACGACAACCGAATTTACAACCGCTGGTGGAGTGAACAGCATCACGGTATTCTTGAAGAGGTCAGCGAAAAGGGTGACACGACTTTCAGATACAGTATCAAGACCAACCCTGAAATAGCCCGGAATCTGAAAGGACACCTGCTTCTGGTTCATGGCGACATTGATGACAATGTTCATCCGGCCAATACTATCAGAGTAGTCAATGCACTTATACGTGCCAATAAAAGATTTGACATGTTGCTGTTACCTGGACAAAGACACAGTTTCAGAGACATGGACGAGTACTTTTTCTGGAGACTTGCAGACTATTTCAGCCAACATCTTTTGGGAGAAAGCCAGAGAGACAGGGCCGATATCATACAGATGAACAATGACTGAATTTTAGATCTGTAACACTTACTGAAAACAAACATTCCTATACAAAAAGCGTCGCGGCCAGTAGTTATAGCCGCGACGCTTTACATTAGAATGACTTCTACAATACTATTTATCGGAAGCTACTCTTTGACACAGCGTACAGAAGCCCCAGTCGCTCTTGTGTTACGCGAAGATGGAGTTATGCTTGAGTTTCCGCCTTTAGCTATATAAAAGTAAAAATGCTGCGCATATCTCGAATACTTTGGAGTTCCTGGTGATGTAGTGCAAGACCAGAGCCAGCACGTATTCATATAAAAGCTACCCTCATCAATATAACCTGCGGCAGGATACCAGCAGACATCTGAAGTCTCGGTAAGTTTATAAATACAGTCTCCAGACTTACCAAAATCAAAGCCTTTCTTATCTGCATAGTCATTGATTGCATAAGTAGTTCCAAAGGCTTTTGACCAAATTCCGTCATCTCCTCCTGCCGGGACTCTATATCCAGCCGGACAAGGGTCGTAAATAGTCTTTTCTTCTTTCTTCCATCGATTGTTATCCGTGCTGTAATCCTTACTATAGTACCAGTCCAGATTATTAGAGTTTGCAAAAATATATGTTGCAGGATGCTCTACTGAATACTCGATGGTTCCACAAGAAGCATCAGACTCTACAGCCTCCGGCCATTGAAGTGTAGATTTGGCTGCTATACCTTCAGTAATCGACGATGAGCCCATAAAAGGATCCTTTCTTCCCCACTGGTAGTACAGCCCGTTGGCACATGGATCTTCAACAGAAACTGATGTTGCCCCAAGGTTACGGTCCATCATAGTTCCTGCGCCATTGGCATAAACCTGATCTTGCGGCTTCTCTGTCATCCATATATGCCAGCTCCAAAGAATCTTGCCGGAAGCATCCCTTACAGCAATAAGAGCATTACCTTCTCTAAAAATATCTGCTGTTTTGAAAGACACCTCATTAGCTGAGTATGAGACGGAGGCAATAATATCACCAGATACTGGAGTTGCTTCTGTACCAAATGACTCCCAAAGAACTTCCACAGATGACACTCCTGCCAAATAATCACTGCTGTTACCTTTTACCGCAGGAAACTTGTAGAAACCTTTAGAAGATACTATATAGCAATTAGATGTTCCTGATACAGATAAATCCCCGGCTGATTCAGTAACAGAGTACTCCTGCACGGCCGTTACAATTTCGGAGTCAGCTCCAGGATATTTCAAAGTCAAATATGCTGTCCTTTCATTTCCCGAAGTGTTTTCCAATACATTGAAAGAGATTCTATCAGGATTTACAGTTATATTATTTATCCACACGGCCTCTGTCTCAACAGACAATACTCCCTCTTCTGAAGGATTATCTATCATATATGGCAATGTATACTCTGCCTGATGACTGCGTAGAGACACCTCTCTTTCTGCCTTGATTACAGGCTTCAATTCTTCTGCCGGCTTATCCTGCTCTGATGGTTTGTTTTGTTCAATAACCTCCTTTTCTGAACAGGAAATAGACATAGTTGTAATTGCCAATACTGCAAATAAATACCTAAATAATGTTTTCATGTAATTTATTTTCAAAAACAATAGGGCATACCGGTAAACCAGTACACCCTAAATTTATATCATAGTGCCATAGACACTTTTAGATATTTCTCTGCCTTGTTTTCCTCAGCTGCCGGAGCTACTTCAGCAGCCTTTTTTGAGCGGCTGCGGCGAGTTCCTGCTTTCTTGGTCTCTTTTGCAACTGTTGATGCAAGAGCTGCCTCGTTGAAGTCAACAAGCTCAATAAGAGCGAGGTCAGCGCCATCACCTGGGCGGAATCTTGTCTTGAGGATACGAGTATATCCACCAGGACGATCTGCAATCTTAGGAGCGATTACACGGAAAAGCTCAGTTACTGCGTATTTGTTCTTCAGGTAGCTGAATACAACACGACGTGAGTGTGTAGAATCTTCCTTAGACTTGGTGATGAGAGGTTCAACATACATCTTGAGAGCCTTTGCCTTAGCTACTGTTGTCTCAATTCTCTTATGGAGGATAAGAGACGTAGCCATATTGGCAAGCATAGCTTTACGGTGACCACTCTTACGTCCGAGGTGGTTGATTGCTTTATTATGCCTCATACTTTATGCGTTCTTTTTCTTTGGTTCAATATTATACTTGGTAACATCCATTCCGAAAGAGAGTTTCATCTTCTCAACGAGCTGGTCGATTTCATTCAGGGATTTCCTACCGAAATTCCTGAACTTCATAAGTTCTGCCCTTGAATAAGAAACAAGGTCTGCAAATGTATCGATATCAGCTGCTTTCAGACAATTGTAGGCTCTTACTGAAAGTCCCATGTCAGAAAGCTTGGTAAGGAGGAGATGTCTCATGCGGAGTGATTCCTCATCCAATTCTTTTGATTCAGACTCGACTGCACTTTCAAGAGAAAGCTTCTTCTCGTCTGTAAACAATTTGAAATGGTAAATAAGGATGTTTGCAGCCTCCTGAAGAGCAAGCTTCGGAGTAATGGATCCGTCAGTGACGATTTCCAAAGTAAGCTTCTCGTAGTCAGTCTTCTGCTCAACACGCCAGTCATCTGTAGTCCAGTTCACATTTCTGATAGGAGTATAGATGGCGTCAATCGGAATTGTGCCGATAGCCATATTTTCATCCCTAATCTCATCAGCCTGAACGAAACCACGACCCTTGTTAACTGAGAGAGAAACCTCTAGTTTTACAGAAGGTTCGAGAGAACAGATGTGCTGTTCAGGGTTCAACACCGTGAAAGAAGACAACCCCTTGGAAATGTCCTCGGCGGTAAACTCCTGCTGACCGCTGATGACGATATTTGCCACCTCTGAATCCACAGTCTCTACCATTCTTTTTAGCCTAACCTTCTTAAGGTTAAGGATAATGTCCTGCATACCCTCAATCACTCCAGGGATTGTCGCGAACTCCTGATCCACGCCTGAAATTCTGATTGAATTGATAGCAAAACCCTCCAGAGAAGACAACAATATCCTGCGAAGTGCATTTCCGATTGTCTGCGCATATCCAGGCTCAAGAGGCCTGAACTCAAAACGACCGACAGTATCGGTGCCCTCGAGCATTATCACCTTATCGGGTTTCTGAAATGCTAAGATTGCCATATTATTCTTTTTTTGGTGTTAATTACTACTTAGAGTACAACTCGACGATAAGCTGCTCGTTGATAGTCTCAGGAATCTCTGTCCTTACAGGATGATTGAGATATTTTCCGCTGAGAGTCTTTACATCAAACTCAATCCATGAGTAGCGAGCTGCTGAAGCAACGCTGTTCTGGATAACCTCAAGGCTCTTTGATCTCTCTCTTACTGCAACAGCATCACCTGGCTTAACAAGTGTTGACGGTATATTACAAACCTGACCGTTAAGTGTGATGTGGCAGTGCGATACAAGCTGTCTTGCAGCTGCACGAGTAGGAGCAATGCCCATACGGTAAACGATATTATCGAGACGTGACTCGAGAAGTTCGATAAGGTTCTCACCCTTCTGTCCTTTCATGCGTGAAGCTTTCTCGTACAGATTGCGGAACTGTCTCTCAAGAACTCCATAAGTGTATTTAACTTTCTGTTTCTCCTTCAGCTGGATACCGTACTCAGAAGACTTTTTACGCTTGCGAGCCAATCCATGCTGTCCCGGAGGGTAATTCCTCTTTTCGAAGTCCTTATCAGTTCCGAAAATAGGTTCGCCGAACTTACGTGCGATTTTGGTACTTGGTCCTGTATATCTTGCCATAGTAACTTTCCTTTTTTACAGATTAAATAAAATCAAACTTTACGACGGCCTTTTGGTCTACAGCCATTGTGTGGCATTGGAGTTACGTCAATGATTTCAGTGACTTCGATACCTGCACCGTGAATAGTTCTGATTGCTGACTCACGTCCGGCACCAGGACCTTTCACATAAGCTTTCACTTTACGCAATCCAAGGTCGTAAGCTGTCTTTGCAGCATCTGCTGCAGCAACCTGAGCTGCATAAGGAGTATTCTTCTTAGAACCTCTGAAGCCGCTCTTTCCAGCTGATGACCAACTGATAACCTGGCCTACGCTGTTTGTAAGTGAAATAATAACGTTGTTGAAGGTCGATGAAATATGAGCCTCGCCATAAGCGTCAACCTTTACAACTCTTTTCTTGTTTGTTGTTGTCGTTTTCTTTGCCATAATTCATCCGTTATTTGGTTGCTTTCTTCTTGTTAGCAACTGTTTTCTTCTTACCTTTCCTTGTACGGGCGTTGTTCTTGGTGCTCTGACCACGAACAGGAAGTCCGAGGCGGTGACGTATGCCCCTGTAGCATCCGATATCCATCAAACGCTTGATGTTCATCTGTACAGCAGAACGAAGTTCTCCCTCGATCTTGTACTCCTGGGCAATAACGCTACGGATTCCGGCGATCTGCTCATCGTTCCAGTCTCCGACCTTTGTGTCAAAGTCGATTCCCAGCTGAGAAAGGATCTTCCTTGCTGAGCTGCGACCGATCCCGAAGATATAGGTAAGACCTATTTCTCCTCTTTTGTTGTTAGGTAAATCAACACCGGCTATTCTTGCCATAATCTATCTTTACTTTATTTGTTATACAACTGAAATATTATCCCTGACGCATTTTGAATTTAGGATTTTTCTTGCAGATCACGTAAAGACGGCCTTTACGCTTTACTATCTTGCAATCCTCGCTGCGCTTCTTAATGGATGCTTTTACTTTCATTATCGTAAATTTTTATTTGTATCTGAAAGAAATTCTTCCTTTTGATAAATCATAAGGTGACATTTCCACCTTAACCCTGTCCCCAGGAAGTATCTTGATGTAATTCATCCTCATCTTTCCGGAGATATGAGCTATGATGACATGGCCATTCTCCAACTCTACCTTGAACATTGCATTTGGCAGAGTTTCAGTAATAATACCTTCAAGTTCTATTGCTGACTGCTTCGGCATGTTTTATATCACTTTAAAATTTAACACTGTTTTCTATGAATTCAAAGGTCGACAACTGCTCGGCCCGTCCTTTTCTGACAACAACCGTAAGTTCGAAATGCGCTGACTTCTTGCGGTCCGCTGTATGTACTGCCCAACCATTTTTAGCTAAATACACACCTCTGGTCCCAACATTGATCATCGGTTCGATACAAATCGTCATTCCATCGACCAGTTTTGCTCCGTGTCCCTGACGCCCGTAATTCGGAACGCCTGGACTTTCATGCATCTTTGTGCCGATTCCGTGTCCCTCCAGTTCACGAACAACGGAGAATCCGAATGACTCAGCGTACGATTGCACCGCGTGTCCTATATCTCCGGTCCTGTTACCGTCAACAGCTGCTGCTATTCCCTTATAAAGGGATTCCTTTGTAACATCCAAGAGTTTACGGGTCTCGGCGTCCACCTCCCCTACAGGGAAAGTGTATGCCGAATCTCCGTTATATCCTTTATAGAATGTTCCGCAGTCAACAGAAACGATATCGCCTTCTTGCAGTACATAATCGGAAGGGAATCCGTGTACAACGACATCATTTACTGAAATGCAGAGAGCTGCCGGAAAGCCATCGTAACCTAAGAAGCTTGGTATAGCTCCGTTATCCCGGATAAAGGTCTCTGCTACCCTATTCAACTCAAGAGTTGTCACACCAGGGGCAACAATCTTACCGACCTCTGCCAATGTTTTTGAGACGAGAATTCCGTTCTCTCTCATCAGCTCTATTTCTTCTTCTGTTTTTGGCTTAACCATCTTCCTTTAAATTTTAGAAATTACATTCCGGAACGTCCTGTCAGACGACCAGTCTTCATCAGTCCGTCATAATAACGCATAAGCAGGTGACTCTCAATCTGCTGGAGTGTATCAAGAACTACTCCGACAAGAATAAGGAGGGAAGTTCCTCCGTAAAAGCTAGCAAACTGGTTGTTAACACCAAGAAGCATAGCAAATGCCGGCAAAATAGCTATCAGTGCAAGGAAAATAGAACCTGGAAGAGTCACTCTTGACATAATTTCATCAAGGTACTCAACTGTCTTCTTTCCTGGCTTCACTCCCGGGATGAACCCGCCGTTCTTTTTCATATCCTCTGCCATCATAGTTGAGTTAACTGTTACGGCAGTATAGAAATATGTAAAGATTACAACAAGTAAACCGAACACGAGATTATACCAAAATCCGGTATAATTGCTCATAGTCGCAGCAAAACCTCTTGTTGCCTCAAACTGAGAGAATATAAGTGGGAAAAGCATCAGCGCCTGGGCAAAGATGATAGGCATCACGCCTGCGGCATTGATTTTCATAGGAATGTACTGACGTACACCGCCATACTGCTTGTTTCCGACAATTCTTTTTGCATACTGTACCGGAACCCTCCTCACACCCTGAACCAGAGCGATTGCTGCCACGAATACGAAGAACAGAATTATAAGTTCAACGACGAGCATCAAAGGTCCGCCTACACCTGAAGTAACTTTTTCTCCGATCTCAGCTACGAGAGCATATGGCAGACGCGCGATGATACCCACCATAATGATGATAGAAATACCGTTTCCGATACCGCGGTCAGTTATACGTTCTCCAAGCCACATCACGAACATTGTTCCTCCTATAAGTATCACAGTTGATACTAAGTTGAACATGAATGAGCTCCATCCGAGCCTGTTGATGGCGATGAACGCCGCCTCAGGAATCTGATTGTGCAAAGCAGCCATATATGCAGGACCCTGAATGCACAGAATAAGGATGGTGAGATACCTGGTAAGCTGGTTCATCTTACGACGTCCGCTTTCTCCCTCCATCTGGAGTTTTCTGAAATACGGAACGAAGACACCAAGCAACTGGATGACGATTGACGCCGAGATGTACGGCATCACACCCAATGCGAAGATTGAGGCATTTCCGAAAGCTCCACCTGAGAACATGTTAAGCAGTCCTACTAGACCTTCCTGAGAAAAATCCTGCATGTTTGCAATCATTGTAGAATCAATTCCAGGAAGGACAATGAAACTTCCAAGACGATACACAAGCAGCAAAAGAACGGTATAACCGATTCTTTTGCGCAGTTCCTCAATCTTGAAGATGTTCTTGATTGTCTGGATTAGTTTCTTCATCTTTATTCGATTGTTGTTACTTTTCCTCCGGCAGCTTCAATCTTTGCGATAGCTGACTTAGTGAAAGCATGGGCAGTTACCTCAAGCTTTGCAGAAATCTCTCCGTTTCCGAGGATCTTCACAAGCTTGTTCTTTGAAAGGTAACCAGCCTCTCTGAGAATCTCGATATTGATAACAGATGTTTCAAGTGCAGCAGCGATTTCCTGAAGCACTGATACATTGATACCTTTATACTCGACTCTGTTACGGTTAGTGAATCCGAATTTAGGAAGACGTCTCTGGATTGGCATCTGACCTCCCTCGAATCCTATCTTGCGAGAATAACCGGAGCGTGCCTGAGCTCCCTTGTGTCCACGTGTAGATGTACCACCGCGACCGGAACCTTCACCACGACCTACTCTCTTTACATTTTTTGTTGCACCTTTAGCAGGTTTCAGTTCATGTAATTTCATCTGTCGATCCTCCCTAATTAAATTTCCTCTACTTTAACAAGGTGAAGAACCTTCTCTACCATACCTTTTGATACAGGATTGAGTTCCACCTCTACGGTCTGGTGCAATCTGTGGATACCGAGAGACTGAAGATTTGCTATCTGTCTCTGTGTTGCTCCATTCTTGCTTTTTATCTGGGTTATCCTAAGTTTTGCCATTTCTTATTCCTCCTTAACCGTTAAATACCCTGCTCATAGGAATACCGCGGAGTCCGGCAACTGTATAGGCATCTCTCAACTCAACCAAAGCTGCTACAGTAGCCTTCACAAGGTTGTGAGGATTTGATGAGCCCTTTGATTTTGCAAGGACATTGTGAATACCTACAGACTCGAATACTGCACGCATCGCACCACCGGCCTTAACTCCTGTTCCCGGCGCAGCAGGCTTCATAAATACTTTCGCTCCACCGAACTTTGCTTCCTGCTCGTGAGGGATAGTTCTATTGAGTACAGGAACCTTTACAAGATTCTTCTTTGCATCCTCAATTCCCTTGGAAATTGCAGTAGTGACTTCGTTGGCTTTTCCAAGACCATAGCCTACAACGCCGTTCTCGTCACCGACTACAACAATGGCAGCAAAGCTGAAGTGACGACCACCCTTAGTGACTTTAGTCACTCTCTGGATGGCTACAAGTCTGTCTTTCAATTCAAGCTCAGACACTTTTACTCTTTTAACATTTGTATTTGCCATAGTCTTATTTTTAGAAAATCAGGCCGCCTTCACGGGCAGCATCTGCCAAACTTTTAACTCTTCCGTGATAAAGATATCCTCCACGGTCAAAAGCGATAGTGGTGATACCCTTAGCAATCGCACGCTGTGCAATAGCTTTTCCTACAATAGCAGCAGCCTCAATTCCTGTCTTGCCTTTGCACTCAACTGCAAGCTCCTTATCATTTGATGCAGCAGCTACAAGAGTGACAGCCTTGACATCGTCAATAACCTGAACGTAAATCTGCTTGTTGCTTCTGAAAACAACCATTCTAGGCCTTTCAGCGGTACCATTGACCACTTTACGGATACGGTAGTGAATCCTTCTTCTTCTTTCTATTTTATTCAATGCCATAACTTGTCCTCCTCAATTATTTAGCACCAGCAGATTTACCGGCCTTACGACGAAGCTGTTCTCCGACAAACTTGATACCCTTACCCTTGTATGGCTCAGGCTTACGCAGTGAGCGGATCTTTGCAGCAACCTGACCGACAAGCTGTTTGTCTGCACTCTTAAGCACCAATATTGGGTTTGCACCCTTCTTTACAGGCTCTGCCTCTGCAGCTACCTCTTTAGGAAGCATCATATGAACATCGTGTGAGAAGCCGAGTGAAAACTCGAGGATCTGGCCCTTAACTTCAACACGATAACCGACACCGACAAGCTCCTGCTTGATTGTGAATCCCTCTGACACACCCACAACCATATTGTGGATCAGTGCACGGTAAAGTCCGTGAAGAGAACGGTGTCTAGGAAGATCTGTAGGACGAGTCAACTTAACTTCATTTCCCTCTACAGCAACAGTGATGTCAGCATCAACCTTCTGACTCAATTCGCCGAGAGGTCCTTTAACCTTAACAACGTTGCCAGGGAGAACCTCTACGGTAACCTTGGCAGGAAGGTGTACAGGCAATTTACCAATTCTTGACATTATTCGTTCTTTTTAAATATTAATATACATAGCATACTACTTCACCACCGACATTAAGCTCCTTTGCCTCTTTGTCAGTAATGATACCCTTTGATGTAGAAAGGATAGCGATTCCGAGACCATTAAGCACACGTGGCATAGTCGCAACATCAGTATATCTACGAAGACCTGGCTTTGATACACGGATGATCTTCTTGATAGCTGCAGTCTTAGTCTGTGGATGATACTTGAGAGCGATTTTGATTGTGCTTGACGGCTCACCTTCTACCAGCTTGTAGCTGAGAATGTAACCTTTCTCACAAAGAATTTTTGTGATAGCCATCTTCATCTTGGATGAAGGAATCTCAACAACTTTTTTTCCTGCGCTGTAAGCGTTGCGGATTCGTGTGAGATAATCTGCAATTGGATCAGTCATTTTTTTGTCTTTTTTTACAGAAACCGGCGTGATTTACACGCCCGATATCCAAATTGAACTTAAATATTGTAATTAATGTAATATGCTATTACCAGCTTGCTTTCTTTACGCCTGGTATAAGACCGTTGCTTGCCATCTCGCGGAACTGAATACGGCTGATACCGAACATACGCATATATCCCTTAGGACGACCTGTAAGAGAACAACGGTTATGAAGACGGCAAGGGCTTGAGTTCTTAGGGAGCTTGTCAAGAGCTGCCCAGTCGCCTGCCTCTTTGAGAGCTTTTCTCTTCTCAGCGTATTTAGCAACTAACTTAGCGCGCTTTACCTCGCGGGCTTTCATTGATTCTTTTGCCATTTTCCTTCTCTTTAGTTATTATGTTTCTTGAAAGGCAGACCGAATTCGCGAAGAAGTGCATAAGCCTCCTCATCAGTACCTGCTGTTGGCACGAAAGTGATCTCCATTCCGAGAATCTTTGTAATCTTGTCGATGTCGATCTCTGGGAAAATAATCTGCTCCTTGATTCCGAGAGTATAGTTTCCTCTTCCGTCAAGTTTCTCAGAAATTCCGTTGAAATCCCTGATACGAGGGAGAGATATACGGATAAGTCTCTCAAGGAACTCGTACATCTTGGTAGCACGAAGGGTAACCTTAGCACCGATAGGCATTCCTTTACGGAGTTTGAAGTTAGAGATATCCTTTCTTGATGCAGTTGCAACAGCTTTCTGACCTGTGATGGCAGTAAGTTCCTGAAGCGCGATATCAACAAGCTTCTTATCTCCAGTAGCGTCACCTACACCCTGGTTGATAGTTATCTTAACCAGTCTTGGAACCTGCATTACTGTTGAGTAGGAGAACTCCTTCATGAGCTTAGGCACAATCTCCTCCTTATATACCTTCTTCAAGGCAGGCACGTATCCTGCAGGAACAGCCTGCTGTGTCTTTTCTGTATTGTTATTCTTTGCCATTATTTAATCTCCTCTCCAGATTTTTTAGCATAACGGACTTTCTTTCCATCCACGAACTTGTGTCCGACTCTTGTAGGACCGCCCTTAGCAGGATCTACAAGCTGGAGGTTAGAAATATGTACGCCAGCCTCTTGTTTAACGATACCGCCCTGAGGATGTTTAGGGCTAGGCTTTGTGTGCTTGCTGACTATGTTGATTCCTTCAACGATAGCGCGATCCTTGTCAGTAATCACTTCAAGCACCTTGCCGGTCTTTCCTTTATCGTTGCCGGCATTGACATAAACGGTGTCACCTTTTTTGATATGGAATTTTTTCATAACTTCAAAATATTAAAGGACCTCCGGTGCCAGTGAAACTATCTTCATATAATTCTCACGCAGCTCTCTTGCAACAGGGCCGAAAATACGTGTTCCGCGAACCTCACCCTGATTGTTCAGAAGAACGCAGGCATTGTCATCAAAACGGATATATGATCCGTCAGCCCTGCGGATTTCTTTCTTTGTGCGCACTACCACAGCCTTTGATACTGAGCCTTTCTTGGCATCACCACCTGGGATAGCGCTCTTTACTGCAACGACGATTTTGTCGCCCACTTTCGCATAGCGGTGGCGGGTTCCCCCAAGGACACGGATACAAAGAACTTCCTTTGCTCCGCTGTTGTCAGCCACCTGTAAACGTGTTTCCTGCTGTATCATTGCTACTTAACTTTTTCTACGATTTCTACTAATCTCCATCTCTTTGTCTTACTCAAAGGACGGGTCTCCATAATGCGGACTGTATCGCCCTCGCTGCACTCATTCTTCTCATCGTGAGCGACAAACTTTGTGGTCTTTTTAACGAACTTACCGTAGATCGGGTGTTTCTCTTTCGTTGCGACTGCAACAACAACAGACTTATCCATCTTGTTGCTAACCACTACGCCTATTCTTTCCTTACGAAGATTTCTTTCCATCAGACTCGAATTTTAGTTCTGTTTCTCTTTCTCGGCAAGGATAGTCATCATACGGGCGATATCCTTCTTTGCCTTGTTAATCTTTGACGTATCCTCCAATGGAGAAATCGAATGGTTTATCTTCATGGTGTCGAGATTAGCCTTCTCCACTTCGATACGGTCGCGCAGATCGCTGATCGACATTTCGCGTACTTCAGATGCTTTCATTTCCTATCTCCATTAAATTATTCAACATAATCCCTGCGGACAACAAACTTGGTGATTACAGGCAACTTCTGTGCGCCAAGACGCAAAGCCTCTTTAGCAATCTCCAATGGAACGCCCTCAGCTTCAATAAGGATACGGCCCGGAGTAACAGGACAAACAAATCCCTCTGGATTACCCTTACCCTTACCCATACGCACCTCAGCCGGCTTCTTGGTATAAGGCTTATCAGGGAAAATTCTGATCCAGATCTTACCTTCACGCTTCATGTAACGGACAACTGCCTGACGGGCGGCCTCAATCTGACGGCCCGTAAGCCAACAATTTTCCAAGGTCTTGATACCGAAAGAACCGAACGCAAGCTGGTTGCCCCTCTGAGCAAGCCCTTTCATAC
>CALADR010000040.1 GCA_937890845.1 uncultured Bacteroidales bacterium
CGGGCGGATGGGCCGGCTGGCAGGGCCTTATGGATGTCACAGTGGACATGGGGAAAGGCAGCCCCGGCTACTCCAGTGTGACTATGTCCTTCTATGTAGGCAAGGCGGGACATTATTTTCCTCCTGTGGCCATAAACGTACAGGTGTCCGGTGACGGCAGGACATTCCGGACTGTATCCGGCGAGACCTTTCCGGTAGAGCCGGAGGATGCACCTGACGGAATAAAGGTTTTCAGACTGGATTTTCCCCGGACAACTGCCCGGTTTGTGAGAGTGAAGTCCGAAAGTCCCCGTCTGCCCGAATGGCATCCTGCCCGGGGGTATTTTTCTTTTATTTTGACGGATGAAATATTAATTTTATAGGATATGCTTAAATCTGTTGAACTTTTCTGCCTGTTGGCGCTGTTGCCGCTGGCTGTCGGCTGCTCCGGATCCGGAACAATATGGTGTTGTTCTGATGGGGACAATGACCTTGTATCCTTTTTAAGGGATGAAGGATACCGTATCCACCTCCTGGAAGATGTGCAGGCCGCATTGGACAAAGCTCCGGAAGGTGCCGCTGTCCTGCTCCTGAACGGCTGCTATCCTGATTCCGTCATGATGCTTTCAGGTGACCAGCTATGTACCATAGAAGAAAAAGGCCTGAAGGTATTTGCCGAATATGCCTGTACCGGGAGTGAGATCCCGCAGGTGCACGAGATTGAATATGAGCGTGTCGTGGTGACTGACAGTCCTTCTCCAGAGTTGAAGCCGATGGACCTTCTGTCCGTAAACAGGGGGTATTATTTCAGGATAGAGGATGATGATCCGGCCATGGTGATAGCCAGGGTCGCAGGGTTTGACAGGGCAGTCTATGGACTGGAAGGCACTCCGTATTATCCTCTTGTCTATAAGGAGAATGACAACCTTTGGCTGAGCACTTCACAACTCAGTGATTTTGCAAGGGTCCGTTTCATGCCGGAGATGAAGTGGAAGTCTTTCTGGGAGACCGTAATAAGCGGCCTGACAGGGAAGAATGTGGTTTTCGGCAGTTGGCCATGGACTGTGCACCCTTCATACGGCAGGGACACTGAACTTCCGGATACAGCCAGGGCCGCTTCTGTACGCAGGGGTGTCGAGTGGTTCTACAACGGACATTTTCTCGTTGATCCGTCATGGAAGTCCGGCTGGCTTGACAAGTATCAGGG
>CALADR010000041.1 GCA_937890845.1 uncultured Bacteroidales bacterium
ATACTGCTGTGGCTGAAAGTCTTATAAGATTCCGTAAGGAAGTGGATGCCCTCGTTGAAAGTGGCGAGGAACTGTCCAAGGCAGTAATGAAGGTAGTCAGGAAGTTTATAATGGAGTCCAGAGACATAATGTTCGAAGGAAACGGCTACAGTAAAGAGTGGGAAGAAGAAGCGGCAAGAAGAGGTCTGAGGGCAGTAAGAAATGTTCCTGAGTCATATGAGGTATACCACGAGCAGAAAACAGTAGATCTGTTCTCAAAAATGGGTGTCCTCGCGCCAAATGAAGTAGAGGCGAGATTTGAAGTACTTAACGAAATTTACGTGAAGAAGCTTCAGATAGAGGCGAGGGTAATAGGGGATATCTGTATTAATCATGTTCTTCCGGCTGCAGTCAGATACCAGAATATTCTGATAGAGAACGTAAAGGGCGTAAAGGATGTATTCGGGGCTGAATTCTCGGAACTTTGTGCTTCTGAAATTTCGGCTCTTAGGAAAATATCACATTTTACCAACGCTGTTTCCAGAGATGTGGAAGCCCTTGTCGAGGCCAGAAAGAAAGCCAACAAAATGGAAAATATTGCAGAAAGGGCAGTAGTATATTCTCATGAGGTCAAGGATCTTATGGATAAGATAAGATATAGTGCCGATCATCTGGAAATGTTGGTTGACGATGAGATGTGGCCGCTTCCGAAGTATAGGGAACTGCTTTTCTTTTAAAGAGTTCTTGAAATATGGGATAGCCGGAAAATTATATTGTCAGGCTTCGGGCTATCTCCATTTTCATTAAAATTTAGAATATGTATTTAGAGAGCATCACTAACGAAGAATTGGATAAACTGGAGCTTGCCAGCTTTACTGGAGCCATATCTGTCATAGATACTGTAGGCCCTGAGTTTGATAGAGCTGTCAATTATCTGAGACGTCAGAAGATAATAGGGTTTGATACTGAAACAAGGCCTTGTTTTTCTCCTGACCAGCCTCGTTATGGCGTATCGTTGCTGCAGCTTTCCGGGCCGGACAAGGCTTTTCTGTTCCGGATTAAGGGCATCGGTATGCACCGCAGACTCTGTAACCTGATGTCCAATGAAAGTGTTCTCAAAATAGGTGCCGCCATTCACGATGACATAAGAGGACTACAGAAATATAAAAATTTTACCCCAGCGTCATTTGTGGATTTGCAGAAGATTGTTTCCAGTTTCGGAATACAAGATAAAAGTGTCAAAAAGATGGCTGCAATAATCCTAGGCATCAAAATCTCAAAATCCCAGCAGTTGTCCAACTGGGAGGCTGAGGAGTTGTCTGAAGCTCAGATAAAGTATGCTGCAACAGATGCCTGGGTCTGCAGGGAAATGTATATGAAACTCACCCGCGGTTAGTCGCTGTTTTAAAACTATACAGTCAGATGAGTAATTTGGTTAAAGTTATATTAAAGAAAGGAAGGGAAGAGTCTCTCAAAAGATTTCACCCCTGGGTATTTTCAGGAGCAATAGCTCAAATTGCAGGAGAGCCGGCAGAAGGCGATGTTGTAGGCGTTTATGCGTCAGACGGAACATTTTTGGCTGCGGGACATTATCAGGTAGGGTCAATTGCAGTGCGCATATTGAGCTTTGATTCTGATGTACAGTCTCCTGATTTCTGGCAGATAATGATAAGAAGAGCATTGGATGCAAGGATTGCGACAGGTCTTGCGCATGAACCGGAAACACCATGTGCCGGCATCTGCGAGACAAACTGCTACAGACTTGTACATGGTGAAGGGGATAACCTTCCAGGGCTGATCATAGACTACTATGACGGAGTATGTGTTTTTCAGGCTCATTCTGCAGGTATGTTCAGGGCAAGAAAAAAAATAGCTGAGGCTTTGCAGAGTGTTTATGGTTCTGACTTGAAGGCAGTATATGATAAAAGTTCAGGAACAGCTCCATTTAAGGCCGGTTTGGATCTTGTGGACGGATATTTGTACCGCAGGGACGGTTTTGCCGATGATTCAGTTACAGTTCTTGAAAACGGACATAAATTTATCGTTGACTGGACTTCAGGGCAGAAGACAGGTTTTTTCCTTGACCAGAGGGAAAACAGGGCCTTGGTAGAACGTTATGCTGCAGGTCGCAATGTACTGAACCTGTTCTGCTATACAGGCGGCTTTTCTGTTTACGCTTTGGCGGCAGGTGCTCTTCACGTGGATTCTGTCGACAGTTCTGCAAAAGCTATGGCTCTAGTTGAAAAAAATGTAGATGTAAACGGCTTTGATCCGTCCCGTCATACAGGGTTCTGCTGCGATGCAATTGATTACCTTAAGGAAGTTCCGGAAGGAAAGTATGATATGATAATTGTCGATCCGCCTGCTTTTGCAAAGCACAGAGGGGCACTTCATAACGCGTTGCGGGCATATCAGAGACTTAATGCAGCAGCTATTTCCAAAGTAGCGTCAAAGGGCTTTGTATTTACATACAGTTGCTCTCAGGTGGTGGATAAAGAGGCTTTTGCTCTTGCTGTCTTTTCTGCAGCAGCGCAGACTGGCAGAAGTGTGCGCATTCTGGACAGGCTTAACCAGCCTGCAGATCATTCGGTCAATATTTACCACCCGGAGGGAGAATATCTTAAAGGTCTGCTGTTATACGTGGAATAATATTGAAGGATATGGAGTCTCCAGATTAAGAAAATATGTGAATTTCGAATAAAAAAGAAATTTTATGCATTTTTCTTCGAAAAAATTTGGAAGTTGTGAAAATAGTCTCTATATTTGCATTCCGTTTGAGAAACGAATGAAATAATGGTGCTATGGCCGAGTGGTTAGGCAATGGTCTGCAAAACCATGTAGAGCAGTTCGATTCTGCTTGGCACCTCACTTATTGGTTATTAGTTTTAGTGTTATTAATTATGTGGTTAGTAAAGAGGTGTCCCGCGTGAGCGGCATTACCTCATAGTTTTAGGGAGCATCAGTCTGATGTTCTCTTCTTTTTTATATACCAGTCCGTTTTCTTAAGCAAGGGTAGATAAAACGGATCACCGGGAAAACCCTGTGTGAACAAAATCTATTAAGCATATATCTTACAA
>CALADR010000042.1 GCA_937890845.1 uncultured Bacteroidales bacterium
ACGTTTTGACAGTATGATTGACGGAACAACATTCCGCGAGGAAATGGCTGATGAGTATTCTCTTAACAGAGACAAGGTCATCATAGAATCCCGAGACAAATCAAAGAACCCTACAATCAATATTCTTGATGAAAACGGCGAAAGCAAGAAGCAGTACAACCTTCCTGTCGGAGCCCATGTCATGGTCAACGATGGCGATGATGTGAAGATTGGTGATATTATTATAAAGATTCCTCGTGCGATTGGTAAGTCAAGCGATATTACCGGAGGTCTTCCTCGAGTTACAGAGTTATTCGAGGCCCGCAACCCTTCAAATCCGGCAATTGTTTCCGAGATTAACGGAGAGGTTCTTATGGGTAAGATCAAGAGAGGAAACAGAGAGATTATCATCAAGAACAGGATAGGACAGGAGAAGCGTTATCTCGTTCCTCTTACCAAGCAGATTCTTGTTCAGGAAAACGACTATGTGAAAGCAGGAATGAGACTTTCAGACGGTTCTGTTTCGCCTACAGATATTCTCAACATCCTCGGTCCTATCAAGGTTCAGGAGTATATTGTCAATGAGATTCAGGAGGTCTATAGGCTTCAGGGTGTTAAGATCAATGACAAGCATTTCGAGATTATCGTTCGCCAGATGATGAGAAAAGTTCAGATAAAGGATCCGGGTGATACTGATTTCCTTCCTGAAGAACTTGTCGACAAGTGGGTATTTATGGATACCAATGATGATATCTACGGCAAATTCTATATTACCGATGCCGGAGATTCTCAGAAATATACTGAAGGACAAATCATTTCATCCCGTGAGATGACCAGCGAAAACTCTTCGCTTGACAGGCAGGGACTCAAGATGATGGCTTTACGTGAGGCTCGTCCTGCTACTGCAAGCCAGGTACTTCAGGGTATTACGAGAGCAGCATTGAAGACAAACAGCTTCATTTCTGCAGCGTCATTCCAGGAGACAACAAAAGTGCTCAGTGAGGCAGCTATCAGAGGCCGTATTGATACACTTGAAGGTCTTAAGGAGAATGTCATCTGCGGTCATGCAATACCTGCAGGTACAGGCCAGAAGGAATTCCAGGAAATCCTGGTTGCCCCTATGGAAGAGTACCAGAAGGCAATGTCTGATCTGTAGGACAGGATTTGAATATAAGCATATGAGAGGGTGACCCCAGTGTGAGGTCACCCTCTTTTCAGTTCGTTCGGCACGAACATACTCTAACGGGGGCAAGTCCCTAAAC
>CALADR010000043.1 GCA_937890845.1 uncultured Bacteroidales bacterium
GGCCTTCGTCAATTACTCCCTTGTATTTTTCAAGATAAGTATCTATATCTGCCAGAAAAGAATCCTCGATTTTAAAAAGCGGTAGAACATGTCCCCTGTCTATTTCGAAAGGCTCAATCTTGGCAAGGACCTCCAGAGTATTGCTAAGGAACTCAGGGTGGTCCGGAAAAAGGGCCGCCATTTCCTCTTCGCTTTTAAGGTATTCCTGCTGCGTATACCTCAAGCGGTTTTCGTCTGCAACATATGCATTGGTAGTAAGGCAGATCAGCCTGTCATGAGCAGGACCATCCTCCTTGTTCACAAAGTGGACATCATTGGTAGCGACAATTTTCACTCCGCACTTTTCTGCAAGAGAGATTATACCCTCGTTTGCAGCCATCTGTCTTTCATACACTTCCTGTGATTGCCCGGGAATTTCTGTTCTGTGTTTTTGTACTTCCAGATAGAAATCCTCACCGAAAACGCCTTTATACCATTCTATCGCCTTTTGCGCTCCTTCCATATTCCCGGCAATGATGTTCCTTGGGACTTCACCAGCTATACATGCAGAACAACACACCAGATCTTCAGCATATTTTGCAATAACTTCGTGACTGACACGCGGTTTTCCATAGTACATTCCCTCGATGTGTCCTGTAGAGACGATTTTCATAAGGTTCTTGTACCCGTTATAATTCTTCGCCAAAAGAATAAGATGGAAATACGATCTGTGATCCCTATCCTTAAGTTTATGGTCATAGTGGTTTGACACATATATCTCACAGCCGACTATAGGCTTTACAGAAGGATGCTTTTTAGCAAATTTGAAAAATTCCTTCACTCCATACATGTTTCCATGGTCAGTAATTGCTATACCGGGCATCCCGAGCTCTTCAGCCCTGTTGAAAAGGTTTTCTATGGAAGACTGGCCATCAAGTATCGAATATTGCGTATGTACGTGAAGGTGAACGAATGACATATTTTCTAAGGATTAGCAGTCGGCAAAGATACGGAAAATTATTGATTCCATATCTTTGCCGACTGCCTGCCTTTACTGTAACTGTCAGTTTCTTGTCCTGAAAGAATATACTGAATGTTGGGTATATTTCTCGCCTGGACGCAGGATTGCAGATGGAAAATCAGGATGATTAGGAGCATCCGGATAGTTCTGTGTCTCAAGAGCTATTCCCGAGCGAATATTGTGTATTTCACCTCGTTTGCCGATATCTTTCCCATTCATCCCTTGTCCGGCGTAGAACTGGAGGCCCGGCTGGTCAGTAAATACACTCATTTCTATACCTGTTTCCGGCTCATAAAGTTCTGCAGCAAGTCCGAAAACCGAACCTTTGTCTAAACACCAGTTATGATCATACCCTCCTCCTATCTCAATCGGTCCAAAGTCTTTTCTGTCAATACCGGCACCGATGGAAGTGGCTTTACGGAAGTCCATAGGAGTACCTTCTACAGGAAATATTTCACCAGTAGGAATCAGCTCGCTATCAGTAGGTATAAAGCTACCTGCATATATTGTAAGCAGATGCGAATCAGTAGATTTCGAGGATGTTCCATGAAGATTGAAGTATATGTGACTTGTAGGATTGACTATTGTAGGAGCATCTGTTTCCGCTTCATAGTCAATTACAAATTCATTATTTGCAGTAACTGTATATGTGACTTTGACTGTCATGTTGCCCGGATATCCTTCCTCTCCGTCCGGCGAAAAATATCTCATTTCCAACGAAGGGTTTCCAAGACTGTCAGATGTCTGCCTGGCATCCCACATTTTGGTGGAGAAGCCGCCTTTTCCACCGTGCAGCTGATTTCCATTTTCATTGATTGTCAGACTATATTCTCTACCATCAATACTGAATTTACCTTTTCCGATTCTATTGCCATATCTTCCGACTATGGGTCCGGAGTACTTGTCTCCTGCATTAAGATATGAATCAATGTTTTCATATCCCCATATCACGTCCTTAAACGTCCCGTCTGCTGCAGGGACCCATAGAGCGACTGCCCTTGCCCCGTAATTTGTAATCTGGGCCGTCATTCCTCCTTTTCCGGCCAATGTGTAGATAGTGTTTTCTTTCCCGTCAATTTCCTTTAAAAACGCTTTTTCAGTAAGAAGTGCAATTTGCGAGGAATCAGTACAGGCTGTAAATAGAATTGCGGCGGCGGCCGATAAAATAAAGTTTCGTGTCATAATGCAGTTCATTTATATTTATATCATCAAAGGTACGTCATAAAATCTAATGATGTTAAAATAAGTTCTTGCAATGGTAACAAATTTATGTATTTAAAAAAATCGGGGATGCTGAATCCAGCATCCCCGATTTTTTTAAATTATCTAAATAAGACTATTTCTTCTTCTGATCTGCCTGTTTTGCCTCCAGTCTGCGTGTTACATCATACATAATAGGTGTAGCAATGAAGATAGAAGCATAAGTTCCGACTACGATACCTACTATTAGGGCAACAGCAAGTCCTCTGATTACCTCTCCTCCGAAGATTGCGATAGCAATCATAACGACGAGAGTAGTAAGGCTGGTATTCATAGTACGTGACAATGTGCTGTTCAATGCATCGTTCACATTTATGTCAAACGGAGTCTTCGGATGCAGGCTCTTGTACTCTCTGATACGGTCGAAAATAACCACAGTATCGTTGATTGCATAACCGATGATTGTAAGCACAGCAGCTATAAATGTCTGGTCAACATCAAGGCTGAACGGAAGTATGCCTGAGAACAATGAGAAGAATCCGATAACGATGATAGCTGTATGTGCAAGACCTACAACACCGCCGAATCCCCAAGTCCACTTCTTGAATCTTACAGCAATATATGCGAAGATTACAAACAGGGCAATGATTACAGCTATGATAGCATCTCTCTTGATGTCGTTTGCTATGGTAGGACCTACCTTGTCAGAGCTGATGATACCGTTAGGGTTGTCAAGAGTTGACTTGAACTCATTGATAGTAAGATCTTTCTCCGCAAAGAATCCTTTCAGGGCAGAGAAGAGGATTTCTTCTACCTCAGCATCTACTTCTGTTGACTCCTCGCTAACCTTATACTGAGTAGTGATCTTCATCTGGCTCTCACCGCCAAACTGCTTAACCTCCACAGCAGAACCATGCTTGGTATCAGCATCAGCCTTGTCAGCAGCATTGAAGGCAGCAATTGTAGCCTCTCTTACCTCCTCTGTTGAAACCGGCTGGTCAAATCTTACTACAAAAGTACGTCCTCCCGTGAAATCGACACCGTATGTAAATCCTTTTGTGAACATTGATACAAGGCAGATAAGGATTACTGCTCCGGAAATGGCATAAGTGAATTTTCTCTTGCCGAGGAAGTTCACAGTAGTGTTCTGTAGGAAGTTCCTTGTAAGCTTATTGCTGAAAGCTATGTTCTTGCCTTTGCATACTCTGTCATCAAATATAATTCTCGTAATGAAGATTGAAGTGAGGACAGAAGTTATGATACCGATAATAAGTGTAGTAGCGAAACCCTGTACAGGACCTGAACCGAAAATAAAGAGAACGACTCCGGTAAGGATTGTTGTTATCTGACCGTCAATAATGGCCGAATAAGCATTTGCATAACCGTCGGCAATCGCTTTTCCAAGTCCTTTTCCTGCGCGGAGCTCTTCCTTGATTCTTTCATATATGATGACATTCGCATCTACAGCCATACCCAGTGTAAGGACGAGACCGGCAATACCAGGAAGGGTAAGTACTGCTCCGAATGAAACAAGTGTTCCGAAAAGAAGGAGCACGTTACACAGAAGAGCGATATCTGCTACCAGACCTGCTCCGCTGTAGAACAATACCATATATATAAGTACAAGTACGAATGCAATCACGAATGAAATGAGACCTGCGTTGATAGACTCTGAACCAAGAGAAGGTCCTACAACCTGCTCCTGTACGATAGTTGCCGGAGCCGGAAGCTTACCAGACTTAAGCACGTTTGCAAGGTCTTCAGCCTCTTCAAGAGAGAAGTTTCCTGAAATTTCTGAACTTCCTCCAGTAATTTCGGTATTTACGACAGGATATGAGTAAACCATACCATCAAGAACGATAGCAATCTGACGGCCAATGTTATCCTTTGTCATTCTTGCCCAGATGTTTGCACCCTCTGCATTCATTGTCATGGATACATTAGGGTTTCCACCGCTGTTGCCATACTGTACACGTGCGTCAGTAACTACACCTCCGTCAAGCGGAGCTTTTCCGTCACGAGAAGTCGCCTTGATAGCTACCAACTCGAAAGTATTTCCTCCCGGTATATATGCAGAAGGCTTAACTGACCAGTGAGCTTTAAACTCAGCAGGGAAAAGAGCCTCTACCTGAGGAAGGCTGAGCCACTTGTTAATCTTTGCAGTATCTGCATAGTTTGCATATCCGATACATGCTCCCTGAGCAAGACGTCCGTTGTACATTGCAGGCTGAAGGGCAGCAAAAAGAGGATTCTCCTTTTTGTACCTCTCCAATTCAGCTGCATCCGCTACCTGACTCTTGAGTTCCTGTGAAAGGAGAGAATCTGCACTTGCAGTTTCTTCAGACTGAGTATCAACATCCTCCGCTATTGTATTGTCTGAAAGAAGCTCAGCAAGAGTACTGTTTGCCTCCTGAAGGAACGGAAATATTTCGCTATTCTCATAAGTAGCCCAAAACTCGAGGGATGCTGTTCCCTGAAGAAGTTTTCTTACACGCTCAGGCTCTTTTACACCAGGAAGTTCTACAAGGATTCTTCCGCTGTTTCCGAGCTTCTGGATGCTTGGCTGTGTTACGCCGAAACGGTCGATACGGTTTCTAAGAACATTAAATGAGTTTGAAATAGCACTCTCTGCCTCTCCTTTAATGACCTCAATCACCTGATCGTCTGTAGATTCAGGCTTGATTTTGTCCCTCATTTCGTATGTACCGAATATCTGGGCAAGTCTCTGACCTCCACCTACTTCTTTCCATGCGTCTGCAAACAGAGTGATAAAATCATTTCTTGAATTGACGCTACGCTGCTTTGCCAGTGCGAGAGCCTGTGTAAATTCAGGTGACTGGTTATTGTCAGCCAATGCCCTTACCAGATCTTCGAGCTGAACCTGAAGCATGACGTTCATACCGCCTTTCAAGTCAAGTCCGAGATTGATTTCTTTTGTCTTTACATCTTTGTAAGTGTAACCGAAATAGATTTTCTCTGCTGAGATGGAATCAAGATACCACCTGTTGCTTACTTTCTTGATGGAATCAAGCAAAAAAGCCTTGTCTGCTTCGGATACTTTGCTGAATGCGGCAGAGTTCTGATAATCAAGAGCTACCTTTTCCGCATACTTCTCTGCCTTATTCTCATGAACGCGTGTCACGAGAGAGAAAGAAAGTTGCCAAAGGCAAACCAGTGCCAGAACTATAGCCACAAAACGGATTGCACCTTTACTTTGCATAATAGTTTTATGTTTTATTAATAGTTATTTCATCAAACAAGGCGGATTGGCACAACTTTTTCTGCCATTCCGACCCGAAAATAGGGCACAAATTTACTATTTTTTTCTTATAAATACACTTTATGTAAAGTATTTCTTATTTTTGTCGTAAAAGAGTGAGAGGGAAAAGAATGAAGAGGATATATTCAAAATTCCTGTTTGTGTCGGCTGCGGTATTTGCAATGGCATCTGCGGCCGTCTCTGCCTATGCCTTGCCAGGCAGTCAGACAGACACTGTCGTGTCTCAGAAAATGCCACCGTTAAAGGACTCGGTAAGAGTTATTGTCCAAAGGGCAGACTCCCTGAGAATGGAATATCTTTTTTCAGAAGCTGCCGGACTTTACCGGGAAGCGGAAAGAATTTTGTCTGCAAAGGCAGTCATGACAAATGATTCGGCTTCTACCGCTGACAATCTTTCGGAAATCGGAACTACTGCAGAAAATCCACATATTGTTTCACCTCAGGATTCCCTGTTGCTGACAGAAATAGATATGAAGAAAACTATGGCAGACAACGGTGTCTCAATGATGGAATACATTAGCAGTCCTATTGTTGTTGCCAGACACAGGTTCTCAAAAGAAGACTTCTATCTTTATTACCCTCTTCAGGACAAAAGCTGGAGAGAAGTTCCCAACCAGCTTGACTCTGCAAAAGAAGACTCATTCCATAACGCGGTTTATATCCCTGAAGGCAGTCGGGAAATTTATTTCTCCGCCGAAGACCAGGATGGAATACGGAATATTTACTTTACTGCCCATAAGGATTCTCTCTGGACATTGCCGGCTCTGGTAGATGAACGACTGACATCTTCAGGCAATGAGGTTTTCCCTATGTTTTCACCTGACGGGAAAAGCCTTTATTTTTCATCATCAGGACTTTATGGAATGGGAGGTTATGACTTGTATAAGTCAGAATGGGACGAAGAGCAGAACTGCTGGGGCGTGCCTGTCAACATGGGGTTTCCATACTCTTCTCCTCATAATGACTTTCTATATATTGATACTGAAGACGGAAAGTACAGTATTTTCGCATCAGACAGAGACTGCGCGTCCGACAGTGTGATGGTGTATGTTCTTGAATTCGACAATATGCCTCTAAGAAAGCCGCTGGAAGACCCAGGGAAGGCAAAAGAACTCGCAAGACTATGCCCTGTAGACGACCCTTCAATGATGAATACAGGAGCTACTGTCGGAGGCGGCATACCTGACAACATCGATACACGTAAATATATGGAAAAAGTCAGTGAAGTAAGAGCATTGAAAGACTCAGTATTTACATACGGACAAACGCTTGATATGCTCAGGTCCAGACTTTCTGACAACTCCGATATGGACATAAGGGACGGTATAGAAAAACGTATCATTAACATGGAACTCAGACTGCCGGTTCTTCAGGATTCACTTACACGGGCATCCGAGAGTCTTCAGAAAATTGAGATGGAGTTTCTTTTCAACGGTGTCGCCATAGACCCGGACAAGGTTATGGCCCAGGCCGACAGGGAAGTTGTCGGAGCATCTTCCAACTATGCCTTTACACGACTCTCATACGGAGACAAGATATCTTTTAAGTTTGAAAAACCGGAAAAGAAGTTTGATTATTCTTTTATGATACTGCCGGAGGGAAGGTTCGCCGAAGACAACACCCTCCCGCGCGGCATAGTCTATCAGATTCAGATGTGCCTGCTTTCCAGACCGGCAACAGTCAGACAGCTTAAGGGCCTGAGCCCTGTTTTCTGGCACAAGACTTCCAACGGAAACTATATCTATCGCGCCGGACTCTTCCGCACATATAACGACGTACTGTCAAATCTTAACAAAGTCAAGAGACTTGGTTTCAAGACAGCATTTATTGTTGCATTCAGTGACGGCCAGCAGATTCCAGTACAGAAAGCAAGGAAAATCCAATCGGAAGTAAAACCTATCTTCCAGGTAAATATCGTACCTGATGGTACGGACCTGCCTGAAATTGTCATGGCTGCCATACGGCAAAATACAACAAAGGACATCGCCAAAAAGGCGGAAGACGGCAAAACTGTATTTACTGTCGGTCCTTTTGATTCCGAAGAGGATGCAGAAAAACTTACAGCACTGATCAAGTCTGCCGGAATCAATGAAGTTTCCTATATAAAAGTTGGGAATTTACAGACAAAATAATAACTTTGAATGCTAACTTTACAATAATATGAGTATGGCATTCATAATTATCTTGACCATTGTAGGACTTGTCCTGATTCTTTCGGAAATATTCCTTATTCCCGGAGTCGGCGTCGCCGGAGCCCTCGGTGTAATTTCCCTTGGCGGCGCATGCTATTGTGTCTTTTATGAGTTTGGATTCCTTGCCGGCTCTATATTTACGGCGTCGATTGTCACTGTCCTCATAGCCCTGATTGCTTATGCTATAAAAGCAAAAGTATGGAAAAAACTTGCCCTCAATACCAACATTAGTTCAAAGGCAAATAATCAGAATGAAACCATCCTTTCAATTGGCGACATCGGCAAGACTGTCACACGGTTGGCTCCTGTAGGGACTGCCAGAATCGAAGGCAAGGCCTACGAAGTGAAATCCCTTGAAGGAATGATAGATGCAGGTACGGATGTCGAAGTTGTCCTTTTTGAAGACAATAAGATTTATGTAAAGCCCGTCACAGAAGATTTCTGAAAATAACAACAAAACTTTAAAATATGACAATGATTTTTGTTTGGGTCGCAGTTGCCTTGGTAGGCCTGTCGATTTTCCTGTGGTTTTTCCCTGTAGCACTATGGTTTCAGGCTCTTATTTCCGGAGTCAAAATCTCATTGTTGCAGCTTGTTCTTATGCGTTGGAGAAAGGTTCCTCCCGGAACAATAGTTATGGCAATGATTACCGGAACCAAGGCTGGATTGAAACTTGATGCCAACGAACTTGAAGCCCATTACCTTGCAAAAGGCCATGTACCTAATGTAGTCAATGCGCTTGTTTCCGCTGACAAGGCAAATATTGCGCTTGATTTCAAGATGGCTGCAGCGATCGACCTTGCTGGAAGAGATGTGTTTGAAGCAGTTCAGATGTCCGTTAATCCCAAAGTTATAAACACGCCGCCTGTAACAGCCGTTGCCAAGGACGGTATTCAGCTTATTACAAAAGCCAGAGTAACAGTCAGGGCAAATATAAGACAATTGGTGGGCGGTGCAGGAGAAGAGACAGTCCTTGCAAGAGTAGGAGAAGGAATCGTCTCAAGTATCGGTTCTGCAGAAAGCCATAAAGTGGTTCTTGAAAATCCTGATTCGATTTCAAAGGTAGTGCTCAACAAAGGACTTGATGCAGGTACGGCGTTTGAAATTCTTTCCATTGATATAGCTGATATCGATATAGGAAAGAATATCGGTGCTGTTCTTCAGATGGATCAGGCTGAGGCAGACAAGAATATAGCCCAGGCGCGTGCAGAAGAAAGAAGGGCAATGGCAGTTGCTCTTGAGCAGGAAATGAAGGCAAAAGCTCAGGAAGCACGAGCAAAGGTTATTGAATCCGAGACCCAGATTCCTCTTGCTATGGCAGAAGCATTCAGAAGCGGAAATCTCGGTGTTATGGACTATTACAAAATCAAGAATATCCAGGCTGACACCGAAATGCGCGAGAATATTGCAAAATAACTCTCTGTAAAGCAATCTTCTTAAAATAAATTTGCTTAAACAGAAGATTTGATTTACCTTTGTCATCCCGTTACCGTAAAGGCTGCGGGAGCCACAAAGGTCTTGGTGAGATGGGTGAGTGGCTGAAACCAGCAGTTTGCTAAACTGCCGTACGGGTAACCGTACCGGGGGTTCGAATCCCCCTCTCACCGCAGAAAGGAGCCGACCCAAAAGGGTCGGTTCTGTCATTTTATAAGCTTATGAAGTCGCAGTCGGAAGGTTCCAAGGGTCCAGTTGTTTGTCATATTGTTCCAGCTTAGGAAGACTTTCCGGATCACCGGCAAAAGTATGTGTTTCGGTATAAAACCCTAACTTTGTAAAATAA
>CALADR010000044.1 GCA_937890845.1 uncultured Bacteroidales bacterium
TTGATATGACCAGAGAGATGCAGGCTACAGAAAATCCCCAATGGTATGAACCTGCAAGTACATCAATGTAATTGGTCGCGAAGCCGCTTAGGTCAGTTGTGTCTGTTACGCCCTGAGCCTGAGCCAGAGACTGGAATTTTGACAGAGCCTCAGGAGTCATTGAAGATGCTCCGTTGAGGTACTGGTGAGCCAAAGCAGGGATGTCTCCATTATATGTAAGACCGTTTTTGCCCATAAAATAGTCAGTAATCTTAGATGCTGCAGTAGGGGCAAACAAGGCACCTATATTGATAGCCATGTAGAAAAGTAGAGGTTACCTACCATTACCTGCAGGTTACCCTTGAAAAGACCTGTACCCAATGCGATGAGAAGCAGGGCTCCCACCATGGCTGCAATACCCATAATTCCATCACCGGTAGGGATTGCAAGGGCGGCATATCCTGCAAACATAACGATAATACCGGTTGTTACCATTTTGCCGTAGCCGAATTTGTCGGCGAGAACTCCACCAAGAAGAGGAAGAAAATAAACGGCAGCAAGGAAGCCTGCGAAAATGTTGGAAGTTATGGCCTCGGAAAATCCGAATTTTGCCTGTAGAAACAATGTGAAAATCGCCAGCATGGTATAGTAGCCGAAGCGTTCACCTGTGTTGGCGAGGGCGAGGGCAAAAAGCCCTTTTGGTTGACCTTTAAACATAGATTATCGTTTATATAAAATTTAGTTGTTAATAAATTCCTTTTTCAGGCTGACAAAGATAATAAAAATAAAGAAATATCATATGAGATGCGTTAAAATTGTTATATTTGCTGAATTGATGGTCTGCCGAGATGTTTTGCACCAGGCAGCGGACAGGGGATGACTGTAACATAAATTGGAGAAAGTACTGTAAATTATTTGAGAAATTTGACAATATCATAGATGAAGGCAAAAGAAATCGGTATAGAGTTGATGTGGGGTATAATGCGGCTGTTTTCCAGATTGCCGCTCGGCTTTCATTATTTCTGGGGTGGGGTAGTCTCCTGGATGTTGAAGAATGTGCTTCATTACAGAAGAGATGTCGTAATGATAAACCTTTCAAGAGCCTTTCCTGAAAAAGAATATACTGAACTAAGGCAGATCGCAGGGCGTTTCTACAGACACCTTGGAGAAATTATGGCAGAGGCCATATGGTTCGGTGGATGTGACTATGAAAGACTCAGGAAGTCAGGAGTCTGCAGAATCACAAATTTTGAGGTCATCGAGGAGGCATACAAAACATCACCTTCAGTGACGGTTATGTTTTCACACTGTGGAAACTGGGAGATTGTCGGTGGAATCTTGGCATATAATTACGGTCCTGTCAAACCTTATCCTTGTCCTGCCGACGATGTATATGTAGTATACAAGAGGCAGAAAAGTCATTTCTGGAATGAGATACTCAAGAGAAACAGAATGGCTCCGGAACCTGGCTATAAAGGTGAAATTGAGTCTTCCGATATTCTTAGGTTTGCAATACGGAACAGGGATAAAAAAGGTATTTACATATATCCTACAGACCAGTTTCCATATGCCGGCAGACACAGTATAGGGGAGTTTCTCCGTCAGCCTACAATGGCAATGCTCGGAGGAGCCGGAGTGGCACATAAACTGGGAATGAGCGTCTTGTACCTTAAAATGAAAAATACAGGACGTGGCAAATACGAAATGACATTTATTCCTATTTGCAGAAATGCAGCGGAAATGACACCGGAAGAAATTACAAGGAAGTATTTTGACCTTCTTGAACAGGAAATAGAAGAAACACCATACAACTGGCTTTGGAGCCATAAAAGGTGGAAACGGTAATATTTTTAATAAACATAATTTTTGTAGTATGAAACCTTATGCAGCCTTTTTGTGCACAAGTCTGATGGCTTGCACGACTGTGCTTTATGCACAGAAAAAAACGGCAGAGCCGGATCCTGCTGGAGTTGTGGCTTATAGTCTTCCTTCCACTACCCTTGTATTGGAAGTAGAAGCCGTACAGGAAAAATTTTATGCCGGACCTTACGCAAAATTTGCGGAAAAATATCTCGGAATAGATGTCAGACAGAAAGATTCGCAGACATATACACTTTCCAAAGTGAAGATGACACCTTTTGTTGAGGCTGACCAGAGCAAGAGGTATCTTCTTGATATAGGTGATGCCAATGTGAATGCAGCTTTTCTGAAACTTACATCAGAAGGTCTTGTTTCCGGTACTGAAGGAATTTTCGGTGTAGGTAATGAGAGACGGTTTCCTTCTCCGTCTGACAGGAATTTCTCTGACAAGGGACTTATGTCAAACATAACATCTGAGTCTGCCACTCTTTACCGCAATGTAAAGTCAGAGTCTGCTTACAGTACTGTAGCTGTAAAACAGGAAATGTTGGTGGAAAAATCTTTGGAGAAGAGAGCGGCCGAGACAGCTGCCATGATATTCAGTATCAGGGAAAAACGTTTTCAGATAGTAACCGGGGATACCGATGCCACCTATAGCGGAGAAGCTATGGGAGCTGCTGTAGCAGAGCTTACAAGACTTGAAAAAGAGTATATGACAATGTTTACAGGATATTCAGAGTATCAGAACCAGGCTATGTCATTTGAAGTTGTACCTCAGAAAGATCGTGAAAATCAGCTTTATGTGGCCTTCCGCATATCAGATACAGCCGGTCTTCTTCCTGCAGACAATCTTTCCGGAAAGCCTGTGGTTATGGAAATATTGCCGCAAGTTCCGGAAGTTCCGTCAGACGAGGGTAAGAAGAATCTTAAAAAATCATCTGTAGCTGTCATATACAGGATTCCGGCTGTAAGTACAGTAAAACTTACCGATGGAATGAATGTAATACTGAACAGCCGTGTGCCGGTATATCAGCTGGGTACGGAAAGTTCTTTCCCGGTAAATCTGAAAGTAAAGTAATAATAAACCGATAACCATTATGGAAATTAAAGAATTGAATCCGGCAATTGTCTGGAAAAACTTTTATGAACTTACAAGAATTCCGCGTCCGTCAAAAAAAGAGGCTAAGGCTGTGGAATATCTTTACAATTTTGGAAAATCTTTGGGACTTGAAACCTATAAGGATGAGATAGGCAACATCATAATACGCAAACCAGCTACTCCTGGAATGGAAAACAGGAAAGGAGTTATTCTGCAGGGACATATTGATATGGTACCTCAGAAGAATGCTGACAAGGTGCACAACTTTGAGACAGACCCGATTGAAACTTGGGTTGACGGTGAATGGGTGAGAGCCAAAGGGACAACCCTCGGAGCAGAC
>CALADR010000045.1 GCA_937890845.1 uncultured Bacteroidales bacterium
GTGGCAGAAAACGAACTGGACCAACAAGCCCTCTTCATTGAAGTCAAACGCAAGATAGAGAACTATGATCCGGAACTACTGAATAACAAGGTGGAAGTTTTCACTCGCGCCACTGGAGAATTCAAAGATTACGCAGTGACTCTGAAAGGCCTGTCAATGACGGATATGTAATTGCTTTTGTCAAAAAATCTAAATAGATTTCAACAGCTTGATCTGACCTCATTGCGGTATATAATAAGTTTCTATCAATCGCAGTGGTAAGTATTATCTTATCCGCACTGCTTGTCATATATCCATTGATTTCTGCGGAAAAAGACTAACTTTGGAATAAATTTTAATTGGCTTATGAAACAGATTGTTACAGCGTTTTTTTTACTCGGGTTGCTATGCGGAATGAGCGGTACTTCAGCGGCGCAGTCCTTTGATATCGAATATCGTGAAAACCACATTTATATTCCGTCAAATGTAAACGGGAAGAAAGCAAATCTGGTATTCGACACGGGGGCGGAACTGATTTATCTGGACAGTACTTTCATAAGCGGGAGCGGCTTGTCTTTCAAACGGACGGGAAATGCACGTATTGGCGGAGCCGGTCTTGAGACCAGGATGACTAAAATCATTTTCGGAGATGTCGTAGTAGCGGTTGCCGGCAGTCTGTATCAGCCTCAATTTGTTCCTGTCGTGGATTTGAGGTCAATTCTCGGAGATAAGGCGGACGGGCTTTTCGGCTTGAAAGAAGTGGCGGACAAAGCCATATTGATTGATATGCAGTCGGAGAAGATGTTATTTATAAGCGGGCTGACCAAGGAAATGACAGAAGGTTATACTTGCATTGATATAGAATGTTCTTCCGGGAAAATAATGGTTCCTCTGACGGTCAGAATTGATTCCAATACTACAGTTTCGGGAAAAGCGATGATGGATATAGGATCCGGTCAGGGCATTGAGTTTACAAGCAAAACAGCAGACAAGTATCGCCTGGAACTTATAGGAGACAAAAAGCCGTTCCACTATGTCAATGGCGGCATTGGCGGCGAGTCATCCGGTTATGAATTCGGAATATCAGGAGCAGGATTGTCAGGTATTGAATTGCAGTCGGATTATGCCAGATTCAGCACAGACAAATCAGGTGCCTTGGCAAGTGACGGATATATCGCAATAATCGGCAACAGGATATGGGAACAGTTCTCCCTTATACTTGATATCAAGAGCAATAGTCTGTATCTGAGAAAAATACTATAAGTAATTCTCAAGGATTATGATTTGCCAGCATAAGTTGCGGCAAATCTATTTTCTGATTAGTCCGCGCCGTTTCGGGAAGAGTCTCTGCTTTCTACCTTGAAAGCATACTTTGAGGGTAGGAAGGATCTGTTTGATGGACTTAAAATCGATTCGTTAGAGAAGAACTGTCACGAACATACGTTGTTTCATATTGACTTTAATGGTGTAAACTTCACATTGCCAGCTTCTTTGTAAGCGAGTATCGAGGCTGTCTGACAATCAAATTTTCAGCAAATATTGGTTTATGGATAAAGCAAGTTGTGTTTGCTTTGAAAAAATTTGTAAGATGCTCACTTTGTTCTTTGCAACAGATTGAAGACAAGGGTTATGTTCGTCACCTGCCTGTGTCTTGTTGCTGTTGCTTAATTGGATTGGCTATAATGCTAATAATACCTTTTTCATAATTGCTGAAATATCTGCGGAATAATAAAACCGTCAATTTAATTCTCTTTTTATAGCATTGATATAATCTTCCAGAACTTCTGAGTCCAAATATATGTCAGGAGCCACGCCCAAACCATGATGCCTGCTACCATCGGCATTCGTTGCTTTTACGGCAGTCATACGGAAATTGAATACGGGTATCGGAATTGATGTTGCATCTCCATTTGTTCCTGCAGTAGGTGTCCCTATGACGGTGCCCAACCCGTAACCTTTAGCGAGCATAAGAACAGTTTCGCCCCAACTGATTGTATTATGGCCGGACAAGAAGAAAACAGGAAGACCAATGTGAGGCAAAGCCGGCAGTATCTGCTCATGCGACGACGAATAACTGATATGTTCACGGTCAGGAAAGCAGGATAACGGTATATGAAACATAGGTGCAGTGCTTAGTGCAGTATCAGTAAGATGTGACAGTACTTTCTCAAAATCAAATGCGGGATAATTGCGCAAATCAAAAACCAGAGCCTTGTATTTACCGTTTGCAATTGAATCCATACAAGGTAAAAATCTGTCATAACACTCCATGCTTCCAGACGGATTGAAAAGCAGGATGCTGTCAATTACCTTAATTGTGTAGTCCGGGACAGATTTTTCAGACAATGGAAGTTCAAGTGTTCCGTAAAGTGTATCTGTTATGATGCGGTCACCGTCACGTAATTCTATGACCAGCGGAGATCCCATATCGGATGTTTCCGTCATTGCCTTCAGAGCCATTTTTGTTGCCAGCAAGTCATTGCTCGTATTTGTTTTACGTATGCAGTCCTCAAACATTACAGATGATTCTACTCCATTGATTTTCAGAACTTCAGTGTCTTTCTTGCCTGAGACGAAGATGGAGCCGGTTTCAGAATTCCTGTCAAAAACAACCGGAGCATAGCCGCAATTCAAATAGAATGAAACCGCTCCTCCGAAACCCAATGAAGGGTCAGTCAACATGTGTCCGTCTTTTACTGGATTCATTGCTCTCAGGACTGCATCGTAATATGTCTTGATGTCAGAACGGGTCCTTTTACCGTTTGCCAATGTATCTACAGCTTCAATCATTCCTGGAAGATGCGACCCCCATTCTAAATTGTCCTCCTGATGATACGGAT
The DNA here is from genome assembly GCA_937890845.1 of uncultured Bacteroidales bacterium. Classification (GTDB taxonomy): domain Bacteria; phylum Bacteroidota; class Bacteroidia; order Bacteroidales; family UBA932; genus Cryptobacteroides. The sequence continues at coordinate 2,820 of CALADR010000045.1, forward strand.
AGAAATGTTGTATGATATTCCATCTGAAAGCTATATCAGCAAAACGGTATGCTTTATTTCCGACCAGTTCCAGAATCCTGTCCCTTAAGGAGTTACCTGAAGCGCCCAATGAGGTATTCAATTTTTTCCTGGCTTCTTTAAGTTGCAAGTCTGATTTGTTTTTTGAAAATGCATCTTTTCTTTCAGCTATAGGGATATTTAAATACAGATTATCCGATATTTTATAGCAATACACGGAATCAGCCTGTGGATATTCATTCCGGTCATCCAGTCCGCTTTTCGAACAGGATATCAGTTCTTTATAGAATGGACGGTAATCCCGGAACTCTTTTTTCAAGATACGCATTATTCCCGGAATTTTTATTTCTCCGCATCCGTGGTGTAACCAGTAGCAATAGTCTGACCTGTCACCTTGAACTGTCCTTACGCACGGAGACGGTGCTTGCGATATATAACTG
>CALADR010000046.1 GCA_937890845.1 uncultured Bacteroidales bacterium
ATAATTTTCTTTATTTGATCCTTTGTCAGCACTTGTTGCTCCCAACATTCTGTCCATGAAAACCTCTCCGTTTTCATATTCCATATTTTGAGGAGTATCTGTTATCCAAATATGCCAAGACCAGACGATGTTTTTATTTGCATCAATAGCGGCAATCAAAGCATTTCCTTCAACACCGGAGACGGTAAAATAAATTTCACCGTCTTTATATGAAATGTTACTGATTATCGGTTCTGAACTATTGTCACCTTTTGTCATCCACAACCATTGTGCAGAATCTATACCTTGGATTTTATCTCCACTTACTTTTGTGGTTTCAAATTTATATGAGCCTTTTTCTGATACTATGTAACAGTTGGCTTTGCCTCCAAGCGTTTCCGAAAGAGTAGTTTCAGCTTCAGAGGACGTGCCAGACTCGGCTTTTTCCGAACATGAAGTCTGACAGAAACCGATAGCACTAGCTATCAGAGTCATGATAAACAGTTTTGTTTTCATTTTTTTTGTTATTAATGATGATATTTTATGCAGAAGACCAAAAGGAGAATCTTCAAATCCAATATTAACGAAGAAGTACTCTTTTGAGCTCTTTTACATTTTTCTATATTGAACAGGAGTCATTCCTGTCTTTGCCTTGAAAAATTTATGAAATGAAGACGAGTTAGGAAAATTAAGTCTGGATACGACTTCCTTTACAGGAAGATCCGAATATTTCAGCATGTTTTTGGCTTCAAGGATAACATAAGCGTCAATCCATTCCGGAGCAGACTGACCTGTGGCATTCTTGACAAGTTTTGACAGATATTTTGGAGTTATGCAAAGCCTGTCAGCATAGAAAGCCATTCCACGCTCTGTCATGTGATGTTCTGTCACAAGGTTTATGAATCTGTCGAATATAACCTTGCTACTGTCAGAAGTCCGCATATCCGACACCGCACCTGATTCTGAAATGCGCTGCTCCATCATACCGCCTGCTAGGTAGAAAATCGATGACAAAAGAGAGCTTATACACTCTCGCTTGTACCTCAGGCTGGACCTCAGGACTTCTCTTGCCAGCTTAAGGTACTCTTTCGCCACCTTTTTCTCTTCTTCATTCAGGATAAAGCATGGAGACTTGAGGATGAACATACTTCTATCTATCAGCTTGTTTATATCCATCTTCAGACCTGACATATAGTCTCTGGTCATAGCCACCACTATAAAATGCAGCTTGTCTTTCTGGTCCGGATCAAGTTTAGATACCCTGATTATATTACCTGGAAGATTTATGAAAAGAGAATTCTCAACTACGTCAAACTCTGTCAGGTTTATCATCATTCTCAAATGTCCCGATATGCAGAAAAATGCCAGATAACCGTCAAATCTACTGGGATGAGACAGAACACGAAGTCCGCTGTCATACCTTACATTTATGACAGAAAGGTCGTCTCCCATACTCAGACAGTCCGACACAGGAAAAAGTTTTCTGAACTGAGCCAGACTTATAGTATTCATTTTATCAGTATTGTATGCCATATATCCTTGAAAATTTCAAGTTCAAAGGTACAAATAAAAACCGTTCTTCAAAATTCTACCTTTTGACAATCTTTATAGATAAAAGTAACAGATTTCGTTGCTAAAAGGCAATTATTTTGTATCACTGTCATAGGCTCCGCAATATAGTGTGCGGTGGATTAAATGAAATTGAAACAATATAAAAATATGACAACAAAAATCCGATTGCTGGCAATAACTGCCGTTATAGCAGTTGCGCCGTTAACCTTGGGAGCACAGCAGGTCGTGACCCTGCAGCAGTGCCGCGATTCAGCCATCGCAAATAACAAAGACCTGAAAATCGCAGAACAGAAAATTACTATTGCCGGCTATGACAAGAAAATAGCATTTGCCAATTATTTCCCCAACATTTCCGCAACTGCGGCTTATATGTTTAACAGCCGTGATTTCGACCTTTTGTCCAAAAGCACAAGCGATGCTTTGCAAAATGCCGGGACATCAGCACAGAATGCATTGAAGGATGGAATGGGGAAACTTATGGCAGACCCGGGATTCAGCCAGATAATTCAGAAAAATCCACAACTTCTGAAATTGCTGTCGGAACTTGCTTCTACAGACATAGCTACCCCAATAAACGCAATAGGTGCAGCAATCGACGATGCATTCAGACTTGACATAAACAATGTATTCCTTGGTGCAGTTTCCCTTCAGCAGCCTATTTTCATGGGAGGTAAAATCGTAAATGCCAACAAAATAGCAAAACTTGCAGAAGATTTGGCCAAGTCACAGTATGAGACTCAGCACAGAGCAGTAGTGACAGAAGTCGATCAGGCCTACTGGCAGATTGTATCGATTGCGAACAAAGTCAAACTGGCACAGGATTACTCCGATCTTCTCCACCAGCTCCAGAATGATGCAGAAGTGATGGAAGCTGAAGGTGTAGCTACCCCTGCCGATATTCTTACTATAAAGGTAAAGACCAACGAAGCTGACATTCTGCTTACGAAAGCAAAAAACGGTCTGGTATTAAGCAAAATGCTGCTTTACAAACTCTGCGGAATGGACCTTTATTCAGACATAATGCTTGCAGATGAATCCCTTGATATGATTCCTGTTCCACAGATGAGCCCTGTCATAAGCAACGAAGAAGTATTCGAGGCCAGGTCTGAAATCAAAAGTCTTGACCTTGCCACACAGATATATGACAAGAAAGTGCGCATTGCCCGTGCCGACATGATGCCTAAAATAGCATTCACTGCAAATTATTTTCTGACAAATCCCAATCTTTACCACGGATGGGAAAACAAGTTTGCCGGAGTTTTCAATGTCGGCGTAGCAATCAATGTACCTATAATACACGGATGCGAGGCAATGCAGAAAGTACGCAAAGCTAAAGCCGAAGCTGTATTAACCAGATACCAGCTTGAAGATGCCAAAGAAAAAATAACACTTCAGGTAACACAGCTCAGAAGACAGCAGGAAGAAGCTTTGGAAAAGCTGACAATGGCAGAAAACAATCTTGACAGTGCAGAAGAAAATCTCCGTACAGCCACAGTTGGCTTCAACGAAGGAGTAATTTCCTCCAGCAATGTACTTGAAGCACAGACAGCTTGGGTAAAGGCCCACTCTGAATATATCGATGCCGGAGTAGAACTCCAGCTCTGCGCTGTCAACCTTGCAAATGCAGAGGGTCGCGAGCGATAAAGGAAACTGTCCTGTGGACATTTCCAGCGAGCAGCCACGGCAG
>CALADR010000047.1 GCA_937890845.1 uncultured Bacteroidales bacterium
CCAGATCGCTGTTCACCTGCGTCTTATTGTTTTCAAGATCTATGATAGCCTTGTCCAAGTCTTCGAACAGAGCTTTCCAGGCAACTTCTTCCGAGTCGTATGCCGCCTTTGTATTTCCTGAAATCATCTGTGTATAAGGGATAGGCCCCTGCAGGGACAGCATTATGTGCATTGCATATATACGTGTAATCATTGCAATGGAATATACGACTCCACGCCCTTCAGTCACTTCCTGGATACGGTAGAAGTTAGGGTAGATTCTTCCGTAATAGTTACTCCATGAGCCGTCATTGTGCTTGTTCTGTGCATTGTAGTACAGGAAGGTGTTCTCTCCGAACTCCCACTGCGCAGGAGCAGCCACATGACCGCTGAAACATCCCCACATACAGTTGTTGAACTGGCAGTCATTCTGGTTAGGAGATGCATATACGTGGAACATTGTAGCCAGCAAGTCAGTAGCTGCCACTTTGGTCGGCTGGTAAGGATTGGTATTATATTCCTCGAACTTTCCGATACAACCGGAAAGCGTCAGGCATGTTGCGCCTAAAAATAAGTAGTAGAAACCTTTCTTCATAATTTCCGGTGTTTTAGAATTGTAGTTTGACATTAAATCCCCAGTTTCTTGTACTAGGAAGCATATATGCATCGAATCCCTGATAGAAGTTAGACGATGCTGCCGTAGTAATCTCCGGGTCAAACGGAGCCGCACAGTAAATCATGGCAAGGTTCTTTCCTACCAGGCCTATAGTAAGTCCCATCTTGTCATTGAACCATTTTTTAGGGAAGCTGTAGCTGAGCGAAATCTCACCAAGGCGCACGTTTGTAGCGCTGTATGTATAATAGGCAGCACAGCCGGATATTGTCTGGTAATAAGACATAGGGTCATACATTATATTGTTGATAGGGATACCTCCGTTGTCACGCGCAATGGCACTGTCTTCAGAGACACCGGCAACATCAAGTATGCTCTGGGTTCCACTCATTGCTATACCTCCGATTCTTGCAAGGAATGTAACTCCAAGGTTGAGTCCGTTCCAGCCAAAATTAAGGTTAAGACCCATATTGGCATCCGGAAGTATTGAGCCAAGATATACTTCCTTGTTCTCAAGTGCAAGACCGCCTTCATTGTATATGTAACCGTTCAAGTCACGTTTAAGGACTTTCTGTGCATAAACGTCTCCCATAGAACCGCCTGGACGGAGGAGCAGTCTGGCATCGAGGTTTCCGTATGATGCTACATTCAGTTCGTCAAGATAGAACTTTTCTCCTGTAGCATAGTTGTCGATACCTTTAGCCAGTTCTATAACTTCATTTCTGTTCCATGTAAGAGTATAGTGCGCTCCGAAATTGAAGTCCCCCCAAGTATGGTCATATCCCAGTGACATCTCGATACCTTCATTGAGGATATTTCCACTCTGAAGAAGGATATTGGAATATCCTGATGACTGAGAGAGAGTTGCAGTAAATGTCTGGTTAAATGTATTCGAACGGTAGTATGTCAATCCGAAACTGAGGTCATTGAAGAAGTTGGCGTCAATTCCGACTTCCCATGATTTTGTCCTCTCAGGCTTAAGTTTGGTGTTCGGATATGATGACATAGTGCTCCAGTTCTTGCTCTCGTCGTTGAACGGATAAGTGATAGTGGTAAGGAAACGGCCGTATGCATTTCCGACTTCTGTATATGATCCTCTTACTTTAAGGAGAGACAGCCACTTAGGAGCATCAAACATATTTGAAATTATGGCAGACAGACCGACAGAAGGGTAGAAGAATGACTTGTAGTCAGAATATGCCAGCTTGGAATCCCAGTCGTTTCGTCCGGTCACAGTAAGGTACAGCATATCTTTGAAGCCGACTTCAGCTGAAGCGAAAATAGCCTGAGTCTGGTCATGCCATCCGCTCTGGAAAGGCTTCCAGGCTTTGGTGAAGTCAATATTGTGAACAGCAAAGAAGTTCATCTGCTTAAGTCCTCCATAGTATCCGAGGCTCTCATACTGGCTGTCGCTTATCGAAGCTCCAAGGTTCACATTAAGTGACCAGTTATCCCATACTTTGTTTACTGTAGCTATAACATCCGCGTATGTATTCTTTGAAATAGAGCGGGTATCGGAATAAGTTCCCCTGTCACCATTTGCCAGTTTTCCGGTTGAAGCATATACTTTTTCAGTATATCTGTTGTCATAGTTGTCAATCTTTACACGACCTGTAATGTCCAGCCAGTCCAGAATCTGGTACTTGAGCGATGCATTGATCATATAACGTGATTTCTTGTTTGCACGCAACTGCCTTTTCTGTATCCAGTAAGGGTTGGCAAGACCGGCAGATTCTTCACCGTAAGGCCAGTACTGTTCCATTATACCATATACGGAGTTGTAACGTTCAAACATACGGACGTCATCGAAATTCTCGCTTCTAGGGAATCTGTAGATTGCAGGAAGAGGGTTGTTGTAGTATCCCTGTGAGACCATATTCTTGTCATTCTGAAGGATGTAGCTTGCTCCAATGTCAAGAGTCATCTTGTCTTTAAGGAAGCTTGTTGTATTCCTGAGAGTGAAGTTGTAACGGTCATATCCGCTGTTCGGAAGGATATTGGTGGTATTTGTCGTTGCAGCAGATATATAAGTCTGGTTCTTGCTGTTTCCTGTAGAAAGCGACAGAGTGTTCATGACATTCGCTCCAGTGCGGAAAAATCCGGCAGGATCATAATCGCTGTTCACCACATCTCCCCAGCTGTTGATGCTGTTCGGCAAGTTACCGTACTTGCTCTGCATTTTTGGCATCATATAGACATTGGAAAAAGTAGTGTTGTTGGAGAATGTAAGGGTGGTCTTGCCTTCTTTTCCCTTCTTGGTGGTAATCATAACGACACCGGCTGCTGCTGCATTTCCGTAAAGAGCTGCTGCAGACGGACCTGTAAGCATGGTTATGCTCTCAATATCATCCGGATTCAAGTCAGCTACTCCGTCAGTTCCAGGCTGGGTAGAATAAATGCCGTCACCTGTACCGCCACCTATCATATTATACATAGGCACACCGTCGATGACATAAAGGGCCAGGTTTGATGAAGTGATGGATTTCACCCCTCTCATCACCACTCTGGATGCACCTCCGGCAGACGCTGCTGAATTGATAGTGACTCCGGCTACTTTTCCGTTCAGTGAGGAAATGAAGTTTGCGTCACGAACTGCCATAATATCATCAGAATTGACCTGCTGCACATTATAGCTGAGGGCCTTTTCGGAACGTTTGATTCCCAAAGCCGTTACCACGACCTCATCAAGGAATTCTGAAGAAACATTGAGCACTACATTGAGGCTTTCCTGCCCTGTGTAGGTAATCTCCTGTGTATCATATCCAATCATAGATATGACGATCACATCATTTATTTTCAGTCCAGAAAGAGAAAAATCTCCGTCTATCCCAGTAGAGACGCCATCTGTGCTGCCTTTTACCATAACAGCCAC
>CALADR010000048.1 GCA_937890845.1 uncultured Bacteroidales bacterium
CAATACAAGCGTGAAATCATTCCTGGCAATGAAAGAGAATATATCCTAAAGATTCCATATTCCTACTCCAACTCATTTATAGATCACGAAGACTCTTTATACAATTATAAAGCAACCGAGTTACTTAATCCTGTAGTCATCAAAAAAATCAAAGACGGGGGTGACGGTGAAAGAATCGTACACAAAGTCAGAAACGGAGAAGTCCTTGGCAGGATTGCTATGAAATACAGATGCAGCGTAAGTCAGATAAAGAGATGGAACAACCTTCGCAGTGACAACATACGTGTAGGCCAAAGACTTGTAATATACAGAGGAGGGCGGGCACCGTCAACAGTTTCCTCGACATCAGCAGCAGGATCTTCTGCACAAAAGCCAAGTCAGGCAACAAAATCATCTGGCAACGTAAGCAGAACATCATCAGCCGGAACTCCTCAGAGCAGCAGTTATACAGTATACACTGTCAAGAGCGGAGAGTCGCTATATCTGATTGCCAAGAAATTCCCAGGTGTCAGTGCTCAAAACATCATGGATTTCAATGGCATCGGAAGTAATATCAAGCCTGGAATGAAAATCAGGATACCTAAGATCTGACCAAAGTGTTAAGATCCGCATTAAACTGAATCTTAAGCTCGGCTCTGCCGGGCTTTTTCTTTTCAGATGCAGGAGAAATCCATGGATACCCCACATAACTTCCTTTAAGGTAGATTTTAAATCCGGACGGCAGTTTTACTCCTCCGCTAAACGCACACCAGAACCCTCTCCCATAATACGCCGGAACGGAAAAATTCCCAGGTGCATCACGCTCATACGCATATATCCTGTCATCCCAATTATCGATACGGAATACCCCTCCCCTAATCCACATATTCAATTTTCCTGTTTTCAAACCTCCTTCCATATACCCCAGCAGGCCGACGCCGGCACATTTGAGACAATTTACCCTTGCAGATGCTGAAAATATCCCGTTTGAATACCGGAAATCACATCTTAGGTCTGTTCTTGTTTTTCTTCCATAAGATCTCACACGTTCCGATGCACGGAACAGCAATGAAAAAGATGGAGAAAGCTGCCTGGAATGAGCAACCATAGCCTTTATCTGATAAGAAGGCCCTGATGTACCATAGCGCATATCAGGAGAATACAAGACATCTATTCTAAAATCAGAACTATTTTTTTTCACTGAACTCCCGAAGCCTGTACGCCCTCTAAGTTCCACATACTTCCCGACAGCAACTGATGCAGATACAGAGGCCCCGTACTCGTTCGAACATCTGCTTCCACCTCTGACCGCTCCGGAAAACTCAGAAATATACCCTGACGGATAATATCTTAAAGCAGCAGCCATATCAAGCACTTCCCACAGGCAAGAACGGCACCCAGCCAAAGCAGCCACTGCACCTGAATACAGTTCAGATGCAACTTCTGCAAACAACTCCGTTCCTCTAATGGAACAACGCCCATCCAAGGCAATATGGCAAGTCTCAAAAATTGCATTGGACTTATTCCGCAGAGCCGGACCAGGGCTGCGCGCAAAACATGTTACAGAAGCCTGCCCGTTCATTCCAAGCCAGAAAACATTGATTCCAGGCAATACTGTGACGGCATCTGGTATTTTCCAAAAAACAGACTTTCTCCATTCTGGAGAAGACACGAATGCAGAAACGAGAAAATCACCTGCACGAAAATCTGCAGCTACTCCACGATGTCCGCTATCTCCCGAATAGGACCAGCTCGGAGAAATTCCGGATACCCGTTTGGAAAATGAGCCTGCTGACGGAACTCCACTCATGGAAAATCCGCTCCACATTGCCAGTCCCTGTCCGAACCTTGCATTGAAATCTCCTACTATTAGTTTTTCAAGAAATCCACGAGGATAATATACGCAATATATTGATGATGACTCCGGAGGAAACAAATCTCCAGAATATGTACTGCGCATAGTGAATCCAGCCTCAATATTCTCATTGAGAGAAAATCTGTACTTTAGTCCATATCCGTAAGCTGGATTTTCCTGTTCATCTGGAATACCGCAAGGTAATTTCACCGAAAATTTTGCGATAAGGGAATTATACATCATAACAGACGTTCCAGCCGGAATACCCGGCAATGAAGGAGACTCAAGACTCAAATACTTTGATATTCTCTCGACAAATGATACTCCGAAACCGTCCACGGCTGCAAGCTCGGCAAAAGACAGAATATCCCCATTGCGCTTTCTATAGTCATATAAGGAAGCAACCTGATATGGCGTGAAAATCCCTGAAGACAATAATCTGTCCCTCGAAGCATAATTCACCTTTAAAGTCCTGGATAGCAAATCATCAATCTCTTCAACCTGCTCAGCACCCATATCCTCTTCATAAACAACACCTGAAAAAGCCATACTACTTTCAATATCCTGCGCTCCTGACGAACCATGACCTGCGGATATTAAAATCAAGACAAACACTACCATCAACTTCCTGTCCATACGCCTCAAATTTTTCTGCCGCAATTTATTTTACAATACTTCGGTAAATTTTTACCGAAAAATTT
>CALADR010000049.1 GCA_937890845.1 uncultured Bacteroidales bacterium
TGCTTCAGGACAAAAGGATGATTTTCTGTGATGATTCTATTGTCAGGGGAACGCAGTTGAAGGATAATGTGAAGATTCTCTTCGATTACGGAGCAAAGGAAGTTCATATGAGAATCGGCTGCCCTCCGCTTATATACGGCTGTCCTTTTATCGGCTTTTCAGCATCCAAGACAGATCTGGAACTTATAACGAGAAGGATAATCAATGAATTTGAAGGGGATCCGAACAAGAATCTTGACAAATATGTCAAGACAGGTTCGCCGGAGTATAACAGAATGGTAGAGGCCATCAGAGCTAAATTTGGACTGACATCTTTAAAATTCAATACATTGGAAACTTTGATAGAGGCTTGCCTAAGTGTCAGGTATGTACTCATTGCTTTGACGGTTCAAGCCGTTTCAAAGACGAAGAGTAGTCCAAAATTTTTTTGACTCTGTCAGGACTTTGCTTATATTTGTGCTTCGCACAATGATGGCTGAAGAACAGGATACATACAAACTTATCTGGGGTCGTTTTCTGGATTGGGTGAAAACCCGTATTTCAGATCACGACCTTATGCTTATACTGTCTCTTCTAGTGGGAGTATGCTGCGGGTTTGCAGCAGTGGCTCTCAAGCTTACCATTGAGTTCATACATCATTCCATCACTTCCTGGTTTGACGGATTTGACTATAATTTCCTTTACCTGATTTATCCCGGTATCGGAATGCTGCTTGCCATGCTCTTTGTAAAATATATTGTAAAAGACAATATCGGGCATGGAGTTACCAAAGTTCTGGTGGCGGTATCCAAGAATGAATCCAAAATCAAGCCGCATAATATCTGGACATCGCTGGTGGCTAGTTCCGTCACCATCGGTTTCGGAGGTTCCGTTGGAGCAGAGGCACCTATAGTTTATACGGGAGCAGCCATAGGATCCAATATTGCCAGGAAAATGGGGCTGTCATACAAAAATATGACAATCCTTTTGGGATGCGGTGCGGCCGGTGCTGTGGCGGGAATATTCAAGGCCCCGCTTGCAGGAGTGCTGTTTACTCTTGAGATACTTCTCTTCAATATTTCTATGTCATCTATCCTGCCGTTACTCCTTTCTACGGTATCGGCAACGGTGATTTCCTATATTTTCCTTGGAGATACAGTACCGTTTGAATCCACTCTATCTCCATTTACAATGCACAACATACCGTTCTATATCATATTGGGTATAGTAAGTGCATTGCTGTCAGTGTATTTCACGAGGACTACACTGTGGCTTGAAGACAAGATAAAAAGTATTGAAAGCCCTTACCTCAGGTGGTTCGTTTCGGCTATGGGGCTTGGATTGCTGATTTTCCTGTTTCCTCCTCTTTACGGTGAGGGATATGATTCGCTGTCAGTCCTTCTTAACGGTGGGGAGATTTCTTTTGAAGGTCAGACTATCCTGGCTTTCTTCATGGACAGACCTTGGTCTGTTCCGATATTTTTCCTGCTGATTCTGCTGTTGAAGGTCTTCTCCATGTCGTTTACAAATGCAGGCGGTGGAGTCGGCGGTACCTTCGGTCCGACTTTGTTTGTAGGTGCTATAGCAGGATTTGTAGTTGCGAGGGTTATCAATCTCATATGTGCCGGCAGTCCTTTTTCTGTACCGGAACAGAATTTCGTTCTGGTAGGAATGGCAGGACTTATGGCTGGAGTGATGCAGGCCCCTATGACAGCTATATTCCTTATAGCAGAGATTTCAGGAGGATATGATCTGCTTATACCATTGATACTTACGGCCACTATTTCATTCGGTGTAACAAGAATGTTCGAGCAGTATTCCATCTATACGAAACGAATTGCAAAAAAAGGTGAGCTTCTTACTCATGACAGCGACCAGGCTGTGCTTACACTTCTCAAGACATCGGACCTTATAGA
>CALADR010000050.1 GCA_937890845.1 uncultured Bacteroidales bacterium
TGAAAAGTCTGTTCTGGACAGCGCTGATGCAATAGTAGCTGTCTCGCCTCTCGTTCAGGAAGAGTTTCAGGAAATGACCAATACACCGGTACACCTTATCACAAACGGATACGATGAAGAAGATTTCGACCAGATAGTGGAGCAGGACGGATATTTCAACATTACCCACACAGGCCTTTTCGCCGCTGACGGCAATCCGGAATCACTGTGGGCAGCTCTGTCACAGAAGAGCCGTGAAGATGAGGAATTTTCCAAAATGCTGAAAATCAGACTTGCCGGAAAGAATGACAAGTCCATCACAGCCTCAATAATCAATGCTGGTCTCGCTGCAAATCTCAGAGACATAGGCTATGTAAGTCACCAGGATGCCGTAAGAGAACAGAAAAACGCATCCGTCCTGATCCTTCCGCTACGTAAGGAACCGGAATACCGCGCCACTATTCCAGGAAAACTGTTCGAATATCTTGCTTCCCGAAGACCTGTTCTCGGCATAGGACAGAAAGACGGTGCAATGGCAAGGATACTGGAAAGTTCCAAGGCAGGCTCAGTATTCGACTGGGAAGAATATGAAAATATATACAGACATATTTGCAACTGTTGGGAACTGTTCAAGTCTGACAAGCTAGAAGCCGGAACAGAAAATATAGAAAAATACACCCGGAAAGCGCTGACCAGAGATATGGCTGCGCTTATGGATTCACTTATCAAAACAAAATGACAATGCAGAGCATCAAGAGTAAGATGTCAGGCAAGATTCTGACATTTGCAGTAGCAATCATTTTCTTCCTTATATTGGCTTACGCCTTTGTCCCTCAGGTCCTTGGAGGGAAAATAGTAAACCAGTCCGACTTCTCAGGATGGAGAGGAATGGCCCAGGAGACAATGAAGCATAACGAAGCACACCCGGAAGACCCCACATACTGGACAAACTCCATGTTTGGAGGAATGCCTAATGTAACAATGTATGATGATTTCAAGGGAGACTGGACCAAGCCGATATATGACATCCTGCTTTCTGGAGCCAGACCTGCCAACTATCTTTTCATATCTCTCGTAGGCTCATTCCTGCTTATGATAGCAATGGGAGTAAACTGGCTTTTAGCTATCGGAGGTGCCGTAGCAATAACTTTCTGTTCTTACAATCTCCAGATAATCCAGGTAGGACATAATACCAAGATGCAGGCAATAGCCTTTATGCCGTGGGTTCTTGCTGCTCTTGTTTTCACATATCAAAGCGTACTGCGTGCAGATGACAGAAAAAAAATGTTTATTAACGCATCTCTCGGCGCTTCTATGTTTGCATTGGCCCTGAGCTTCCAGATAAAGGCAAACCATCCTCAGATAACATATTATCTGGCAATTGTAATTTTCATTTATGCCATAGTGGTTTTCGCACATCTTATTTTAAAAGAAAAGCAAAAACTGGGACGGTTCTTCACGGCATCGGCAATGCTACTTGTCATAGGCTGCTTCGGGATTGCTACAAATCTTAACAAACTTATACCGACATACGAGTATACGGAATATACTATGCGAGGCGGCTCGGAACTGGCACCTGAAAAAGAAAGTGACAACTCAAAAGGCCTGGATCTTGACTACGCCACGGCCTGGTCATACGGCATAGAAGAAACGCCTAACCTTCTTATTCCATTCTTTAACGGAGGTGCTTCAGCCGGAGAAATCACTCTCAAAGACTCTAAAACCCGCGAACTTCTCGAGCGTGCAGGCCAGCCGAACCTTGACCAGATTATGAAAAACATGCCTCTTTACTGGGGTCCACAGCCATTCACAGCAGGCCCGATGTATATAGGAGCCATCTCAATATTTCTTTTCGTTCTGGGTCTGTGCCTGTATGACAGGAAAGAAAAATGGTGGCTTCTTGCAGCGACAGTCCTGGCAATACTTCTGGCTTGGGGAAATCATTTCATGTGGTTTACAAAATTGTGGTTTGACTATGCTCCTATGTACAATAAATTCAGGACTGTATCCATGGCTTTGGTCATCCTTCAGTTTACTGTGCCGATGCTCGGCTTCCTGACCCTGGACCGCATACTTAAAGGAAAATACAGTTATAAAAAAGTATGTAACGGACTTCTTGCCGCATTTCTTGTTACCGGCGGATTCTGCATGCTTTTCTGGTTCTTCCCAGGGCTTGCAGGTACCTTTTCGGGAGCATCAGATGCAGGAATGAACGGAATGCTTGCAGATGCACTGGCAGAAGACAGGCGTGCAATGCTGTCCAAATCCGCATCACAAAGCTATTGGTGGATACTTTTTGCAACAGCTATTATTTTCTGGGCAGCTTATACGCACCACAAACATGCTTCAGACGAGAAAAAATGGATTAAAGTAGCTTTGATTTCAAGCGCATCTGTTTCTCTGCTGGTTATGATAAACATGATGGGAGAAGGCAAGAGATATCTGAATGACGACGACTTTGTCGGCAAGCGCAGCTTTGCAGAACAGTTCTCCCTAAGACCTGTAGATAAAGAGATTTTAAAAGACAAAAGTCCAGACTACAGAGTATTGGACATAAGTGTCAATACTTTCAATGACGCACATCCGAGTTTCCACCACAGGTGCATAGGCGGATACAGCCCTGCAAAGATGCAGAGATACCAGGACCTTATAGAAAAATACATTTCTCCGGAAATAAACAGTATAATAAAAGCAGTAAACAGCTGTGCCACAATAGACGAAGTGGGAGAACGACTTCCTGCTACCCCGGTAATATCGGCGCTGAATGGAAAATATATTGTCATAGGGGAAGATTTCCCTCCTGTAGTAAACCACAATGCGCTTGGAAACTGCTGGTTTATCAGCTCTGCTGTGGCTGCACATACTCCTGACGAGGAAATAGCCGCACTGAAAAACACAGATTTGAGAAACACTGCCATAATTGGAGACGACTTCGCAGAGGCAAGGGAAAAGATAGACTCTCTGTCAAGACTTGCTAGAACAGACATAGCCCCGGCCGACTCGATATGGATGACTCATTATGCAGCCAATGAACTGAGATACAGATACCGCTCTCGCGAAGAACAGGCGGCAGTATTCAGCGAAGTTTATTATCCGGAAGGATGGAAGGCCTGGATAGAACCGGCAGGAAAATACGGAGAAGTCGTTAACGGACACTACAGGCCTACTGCAGAGGCTCGTGAAATAGAACTGTTCCGCACCGACTGGATACTCCGCGGAGCTATTCTTCCTGAGGGAGAACACGAAATAGTGATGAGATATGAGCCGGAGTCCTACACTTTAGGTGCAAGACTGTCCAGAATATCGTCAATAACTCTGATTCTTATATTCCTGATAAGCCTCGGAAAGGCATTTTTCAGAAAAGAAGCCCGCAAGGAAAACATTCAGGCCTAAGAAGATATCTGAGATTTCAAAAGAAAGTACACATACAGAAAGACATACTTTACTATATTTATTCTTATAACTACGAAATTATTTCGTAGTTATATTTTTTTTACTATATTTGTACAGAACATATACACCACGGTGTTTAAATTCCTGCATCATGAAACCGAAGCTGACTGCAAAAGAAGAGGCAATAATGTGTATTTTCTGGGAAAAGGGAGAGCTCTGCATCAGAGACCTTTTCGACAGTATGCCCGAGCCGAAGCCTGGATATACTACCGTTGCCAAACAAGTATGCTTTCTGGAAGAAAAGGGATTCCTTAAGCGTCGCCCCCTGGCAAATCTGTTCCTTTACAAGGCCGCTGTAACCGAGAAGGAATACAGAGGCTCCACTATCAGCGAAGTAGTAAGGAAATACTACAGCAGCTCATATTCCAGTCTTGTGCTGCAGTTCGTAGAAGAAAAGAAGATGGATCTCGACGAACTTAAAGAAATCATCGACATCATAGAAAACAGAAAATAGCCATGTCTCCCTTTGTACTTTTCGAAGTGAAAGCGGCTTTGATTCTTGCAGCTTTCCATTTAGGTTACAGACTGCTTCTCAGCCGGGAGAAACTGCTGGGGTTCAACAGGGCAGTCCTGCTGGCGACACTGTGCGCATCATTCATCCTCCCTCTTTGCAGGATTACATTCCACAAAACCGTACCGCTTTCTTCAGAAGGACAGGCCGCCGGACTTACGGAAATATATACGGAGATTCTTGAAAGCGGCGGAACAATTCCTGCCGGCACCCAGGCTTCTGCAACTGTCTTTCCATGGGGAGACCTGCTGACAGCCATCTACTTTACAGGAGCCGCCGCAATGCTGCTTAAAATCATACTCGATACTGCAGGCATAATACGTACAATAAAATCAGGCAGGAGAATACCACAAAATGACGGGACCGAAATAATAGTTCTGGACAATGGAATTTCACCGTTCAGCTGGATGAAATGGATTTTCATTTCTGAGGATGACTACTCTTCAGAAAATTCCCACATACTGATGCACGAAAGGGCCCACATAAGGCTCGGACACGCCAAAGACATGATGCTTTACAACATTCTTTTAGCTTTCCAGTGGTTCAATCCGGCAATGTGGATGCTCGGCAGGGATCTCAGGAGCCTGTGCGAATACGAGGCCGACAATGAGGTGCTGAAAAATGGGACAGACATAAAGGAATATCAGTATTCACTTATAAGAAAAGCTGCCGGTGTGAGCGGCAACTCCATCACCAACAGCTTTAATCACAGTATCCTTAAAAACCGTATTACTATGATGTCTAAATCAAAATCTCCGATGTACAGAGGGCTTAAAGTCCTTTACATCATTCCTCTGGTTGCAGCTGTCCTTACAGCCAATGCAGAAACGAAGATTGACTACAAAAGTAGTGAAAATCCGGAAATGAACGCCATGGCCGGAGAAAAGGATGAAAATGTATTGGTAGAAATAAAGAAAGAAAACGGTGCTTTTGCTATCTTTGTCAACGGCAATGTAAGTACGGAAAACATCAGCACGGCCCTGACTGATGCGCTGGACCAAGACGGAAACATTAATGTCACTATCCAGGCAGAGGATGAGACTCCTATGGGAATCATCGCGGATATAAGGTCCGTACTGAAACTTTTCCCTGTCAAAATCCGATATACAGGAAGGTCACAGGAATCAGACACTCGCGGACAGGTAAAACTGCCTGGAGCGCTTATGTCTGAAGGTAGCGTGAACCCGGATACCGGCATTAGTCCTGACAAGAGTTTTTCAAAGCGGAATATCGTAATGTTTTTTGCCAACAAAAACGGGAAATACTTCATTCACACAGAACCGCGCGAACTGGATGCCGAGACCAGGAACTACCTTAAAAAGGTGATTTCAAACAAGGAAAACAGCGCAGATAATCCGGAAACCGTAATGACCGAAATCAGAAGGCCTGACGGCAGTACATTCAGCTATCCTGTAAGCAAGGCAAGCATTGTCTTCAGATGCGACAGAAAGACCCCTTACAAATACTTCAGAGAGTCAGATGAATTTCTGAAATCAGTCTACGCGGAACTACGCAATGAGTGTTCCGAAAAAGTTTTCGGAAAGTCACTATCAAATCTATCTGAAGCTGAATACAGAACTATAGTAACGGCTATCCCAATGCGCATAATGGAAGCCGACATGATGGAAAGATAAGCTTCCTCTTTCAACCCGGGGTGAGACTTTCGCAGATTTGCGACTACATTACCCTGAGTCTGGTCAAGCCATTGCTAAAAGACAAAACTGAGATTTAGGGCTGTGGCGGTTTCTGTGGAAAGTATTCCGTATTTTCCGTCAAAAGCGAAATCCGCCTCTATCGCTATTCTGAACTTCCATATCTGGACACCGATGCGCGGGCCGACCACTCCGAAATATGAAGTGCTTTTCCCGGAGAGTGACCTCTTCTCAAAAAGGCTTCCTGCTCCCAGACCAACTCCGATATAAGGGTTTGCAAGGCGTCCAGGGCATATATTATAGTCAGCAAGCGCCTTCAGTCCTATCTGATTGTATTTTATCGTCTGAACAGGAGTCTCCGGACCTATATCCCCGGTCTGTCCGTTACTGAATCTATAACTTAACTGACCGCCGACATCGAAATGATCAGCAAATGCATATCTGTATTCGAAATAAGCACCCGGACCGGATTTTCTTACCGGACCTCCGACGGCACCTAAAATACCGTATGCATTGATACCAACACCTATTTCATAGTTGTGCGAACCCTTTACCTGAGCCTCTGTAGAAAAGTCTGAGAATAGGAATAACAAAATTGCAGGAAGAATCCATAGGTTTTTTAAAAGTGATTTCATGTTTCATAGTTTAAATATCCGCCCTTTAGATGCAATTATACAGTAATAGGTTGCAATTAATTGCTTAAACTGTCTCGGAAAATGCAAATCAACCTACTTCCTTTCGTTTAGCTGCTCTAACCGTAAACATTACTTTTGCAGATGATCGCAAAGAAAAGAAAAAAGGGGCAGACTATCGAAATTAGTCATACCCCTTAAATATTGTGGAGATAGTCGGAGTCGAACCGACGACCCCCTGCTTGCAAAGCAGGTGCTCTAGCCAACTGAGCTATACCCCCAGAGATTCTTAAAGAACTTGTAGTCCTGAGCAGACTTGAACTGCTGACCCCTACATTATCAGTGTAGTGCTCTAACCAACTGAGCTACAGGACTGTATATAATAATGAAAGACAAATCAATGAGGAGCAGAATCAATGTCAGCTCCAAAAAGGAGGTGTTCCAGCCACACCTTCCGGTACGGCTACCTTGTTACGAC
>CALADR010000051.1 GCA_937890845.1 uncultured Bacteroidales bacterium
CTGATAACAAGTTTGCGAAGCAAATCTTGCAAGCGTCGTGAACGACGCTTTTTTACTATCAGTTATTCTTTACTGTGCTGTGTCGGTCTGTTAGGCCGGTTATTGGGCTTTGTAGTCTGCTCTTCGGTATTATCCTGAGAGGAAGTGTTATTGTCATGACTTGAACCTGTGCTTGAGCTATTAGGCTTGAAGTTGTGTTTTATAGTACATAAATCTGCCAGTTCTTCGTCAGTAATGACATATTCACTGTCTTTGGTTTTGTATTGTGCAGCTTCACCGTCAAGCGCTGTTGACGCAGCTTTCTTTATATATATTTTACTTGAAGTATTTGTACATCCTGATGAAGCTATTTTTCCGGAATCGTTGCATATGTTTACATTTACATGAACATTACATGTCTCGGTAGGAGCAGTATCTTCTGTGAAGTATTCAGTTATAATCTGACTTCCGCGCGGATCGCAATCGCAAAGACCCTCTACAGGAAGTTTGCCTGACTGTGAACATACTGAAACTTCTACAATTCCTTCGGGTTTTGTGAAAGAACCTCTTTCAAGTCCGTCGTGACACTTTTCCATAATCTTTTTCCAGATAGACAAATGAGTTGCATTCTTAACATTTTTAGAATTATCATCATATCCTACCCATATTACGCCTGTATAGTAAGGTGTATATCCGCAGAACCATTTATCGAGATCGTCCTGGGATGTACCTGTCTTTCCTGCAGTAGGCTGACTGCTAAGATGTGCTGAGGTACCTGTACCTCCAGAAGTTACGGATTCCATGGCATTTGTAAGAAGCCATGCACTCGTTTCTTTCATCACAGTGTTTTTCTTTGGCTGGGTCTTGTCAAGAATAACGTTGCCGTCACTGTCAGTAACAGTTGTGTAATATGTCGGCTCGATATACTCTCCTTTATTTGCAACTGCAGCATATGCGGCAGCCATATCAATATTTTTAACACCTTTTGTAAAACCACCCAAGGCTATTGAAAAGTTGACATCGTGAGCACCGTTAATTGCGTTCTTAGGGGCAACAAGAGTTGAAAATCCAAATTCTTTAAGATAATCAAAACCTATCTGTGCAGAAGTTGAAGCCAAAGCCTTGATGGCAGGTATATTCTGTGACTTTGCGAGAGCCCTTCTTACAGTCATTAAACCCTCATAAGAACCATCTGTATAGTTTGTTACAAGTATTGATGTTCCCGGATAATAG
>CALADR010000052.1 GCA_937890845.1 uncultured Bacteroidales bacterium
TACTGTCATTTTGAAAGGCAATACTGAAGTTCATGCGATTGCCGATATTGACGGAAATTATCAGATTACGGTTCCTGACAGGTGGGCTGTTCTGACATACAGCTTTATTGGTTATCTGTCTCAGGATGTCCAGGTGGGAAACCGCCGTATTGTCAATGTGACAATGACTGAAGATATAGGTCAGCTTCAGGATGCAGTAGTGGTTGCGTACGGACAGCAGAAAAAAGAATCAGTTGTGGCTTCCATTACGGCTATTGAGCCCGGCAAACTCAAAACGGGAACTACGCGCTCTTTGAGTAACAACCTTGCGGGAACTGTTGCCGGTGTACTTGCAGTGCAGCGTTCCGGTGAGCCTGGTTATGACAACTCCTCTTTCTGGATTCGCGGTATATCCACTTTCCAGGATGCAGGACGTGACCCTCTTGTTCTTGTCGATGGTATTGAGCGTGATATCAATAATATCGATCCGGAGGAAATCGAGTCGTTTTCAGTTTTGAAAGATGCGGCGGCAAGTGCTGTTTATGGAGTGCGTGGTGCCAACGGCGTAATACTTATCAATACTAAGAGAGGAGAGATGGGTAAGCCTAAAGTAACAGTCAAGGCTGAATTTGCAGGGACGACTCCTGTTAAACTTCCGGATTATATCGGAGCTGCCGATTATATGCAGTTGCTTGATGATATACTGGTTGATGGCGGAAAGGATCCTATGTACACCGACAGGATTGCCAAGACAAGGGCCGGCTACGACCCGGACCTTTATCCTGACGTTGACTGGATTGATGCCGTTACAAAGGATTGGGCTTCCAATCAAAGGGTTACTGCAGAGGTTTCCGGAGGAAACAATATTCTAACGTATTCACTCGTTGCAGCATTTTACAATGAACAGGGAATTCTTACCCGAGATACTAGCCGCGAATGGGATCCTTCAATAAGACTTCAGAGATATAATGTCCGTTCCAATGTAGATATTAACATTACAAGAACGACTAAATTCAGAGTAAATATAGGCGGTTACCTTCAGGACAGAAAGTCAACTACGCAGAGTACTGACTTGATTTTCAACAGAGCTTTCCGTGCAGTTCCATTTGATTATCCTGTACGATATTCTTCCGGTGAGATACCTGCCGGAGCAGAAGGTAACGTGTGGGCCATGGCAACACAGATGGGTTATAAAACTACCAGTGCATCGAAGATAGAAACTTTGTTTTCGCTTGAGCAGGATTTGAAATTCGTTACCAAAGGTCTGAAGATTAAGGGAACATTTTCTTTTGACAGATATTCTTCGGGTACAGTAAGCAGAAGTACTTCTCCAGATTTGTATAATCCTACAAGACAGCGTAATGAAGATGGTACTCTTGTACTTAACCGTTCCTCTGTAGGAAGCAATACACTTGGACATTCCGTTTCAGGTGAATATGGAAACAAGAGACTGTATCTTGAACTCGCCCTTAACTATGACAGGACTTTTGCCGGCAAGCATGCTGTTTCCGGACTTGTTATGGTGAACAGAAGCAACTATGATGATGGATCCAAACTGCCTTATCGTAATCAGGGACTGGCAGGCAGAGCGGCATATACATTTGACAGCCGTTATGTCGCAGAATTCAATTTCGGCTACAACGGATCCGAGAATTTTGCTCCGGGCAAAAGATATGGCTTTTTCCCATCAGGTGCTATAGGATGGATAATTTCTGAGGAAAAATTTATGTCACGGGCGAAGAAAGTGCTCAGTACTTTGAAAATCCGTGCATCTTATGGCCAGACAGGTAACTCATCACTCAGCGGACGCCGTTTTGCATATCTTTCCACTATTACGGATGATTACAATACGCTTGATATGTATAAGTGGGGAGTGGAAAGTGCATATGGCGTTACAGGTATGGCAGAGGGGGAATTCGGTGTACCTGACTTGACTTGGGAAAAGGTCAATAAAGCCAACTTGGGCTTGGAAATAGGTTTGTTTGACGGAGTCTTTGATTTGGCTGTCGATGTATTTGACGAAAGACGAAACAATATTTTCATGGAAAGGTCTTCGATTCCGCTTACAGCAGGTTTTATAAAGACTCCATGGCAGAATTTCGGAAAGGTGAAAAATCAGGGAGCCGAACTTACTGTAAATTTCAGAAAGCAGTTCGGACGAGATTTTTATCTTGGATTGTGGGGAACTTTCACTTATGCGAAAAATGAAATCGTTGAGATGGATGAGGCTGCATCTGTAGTAGGTACCAACAGAGCCAGAACAGGGCACCCTGTCAACCAGATATTCGGGTATATTGATGAAGGCCTTTATACTGAAGCGGATTTCAATCCTGACGGAACGCTTATTGACGGCTTGCCGGAGTGTACCTTATCAACTACAGTACGTCCTGGAGATATCAAATACAAGGATGTAAATAATGACGGAAAAATCAATGTTTATGACCAGAGTGCTATAGGTGGAACCGTAGATCCTGAAATTGTATATGGATTCGGATTGAATTTTTCATGGAAAGATTTGGATTTCGGTGTCTTGTTTCAGGGAACGGGAAGGACATACAGGTTAATGTCATCGAATATTCTTCCGGGTCAGAATAGCGGAGGATATTATAACGTCTTCACAAACTATAATGACAGATGG